>QQUD01000615.1 GCA_008501785.1 Chloroflexota bacterium | reverse complement strand
TACGCGGATCATCCCGCCACCACGGATGCCATCCATCCGCTGTTTTCACCCGTTCACAATATTGGTTTGGTTCGTCCTGGTTCCACGTTTGGCAGTCATCATGCCCCGGCGCATCCATCACATAAGGCACATAGTCACCTTCAAACGATGGATTGGTAAGCAAGTTGTCGCCGGTACAAGCTTCAGCAGCGGAAACGGCCGTTAGCAACACATCATTTGCCTTATCCTCAGCAAAAACTGGATGCGCTCCCCACATCTCCTTCAAAACAACAACCAACACCAAAACAAAAACAGTCAAAACAAGTCCAATGCGCTTCATTTAAAATACTCCAGAAAATAAAAAATCGTTGCAATACAAGTAAACCTATAACGAAGCTCCACCTCAAACCAATGAATTCGTGATCGTGGTCGCAGTTCGTAATCGTGATCGAAAAATCAAAGATCGATCACGATGGACGATCACGATCACGAGAAAATTTTAAAGTTAACCTGAAAAAATAGTACCCCCCGACCCGCAAACATACCGTTGGTTTGTCGTGAATTTAAACGGCCGTTACGAATTTTTCACAACCACCGCAAACGGGTATCATAGGAGCATCCCGTGAAGAACAAGCACGTCAGCTTGTCAGCAATTCAGCCATTCAGCCTCTGGTTGACCGCTGATAGCTGATACCTGAAAGCTGACACCACCTTTAAGGAGTATCATGAACCGTTTGACACGAATAAGTCTCATCATTTTCGGTATTATTGTTATCCTGGCCGCTGCCTTGGCAATAACGGCCGTTGTCATGGTCAGACGGCCGTTTCCCCAAACCGACGGCACCCTCACCATCCCAGCTCTGCAAGACGAAGTCAACGTTTTTTACGACGAATTCGGCATCCCCCAAATTTACGCCAAAAACGAACATGACCTTTTCGTAGCTCAAGGGTATATTCACGCCCAAGACCGTTTTTGGCAGATGGAATTTTGGCGACATACCGGCATGGGGCGCATCTCCGAAATTACCGGTCCCCCTGGATTAGAGTTCGACCGCTTTATTCGCACCGTCGGCTGGAACCGGATGGCCGCGCAAAACATCGCCTACTACGAATCCGAAGCACCCGAGTTAATGGACGTGCTCCACGCCTACAGCGAAGGGGTCAACGCCTACATTGCCGATCATGGCGATCAAGCCTCACTCAACTTCACCATTTTAGGTCTGGTCAACGAACCTTGGGAAATTGAGCCGTGGGAACCCATCCACACCGCTGCCTGGGGGCTGGCAATGGCCCATGACCTCGGGGGCAACTACGGGGCCGAACTAGATCGTGCTCGTCTCATTACTGAATTAGGTGAAGCCACCACCGACACGCTGCTCCCAGGCTACCCCTACAACAACCGCCCCGTCATCGTCCCATCATCCGAACTCAATATAGACGGTGTCAAATCCAGCCTGAATAACGGCCACGCCGTCGTTGATTGGCAAAATGTAAATCTAAACTTAGTAGGAAACGTCCCCGCTGATGGGTTTGCTTTTGGCAATGGCCCCGGCATCGGCAGCAACAACTGGGTGGTCAGTGGTGAACACACCGACACCGGTATGCCCCTCCTCGCCAACGACATGCACCTCTCCATTCAAATGCCATCCATTTGGTACGAAATCGGCCTGCACGCTCCCGGCTGGGAAGTCAGCGGCTTCTCGTTTGCCGGGGTTCCTGGCATTATTTCTGGACACAACGATCACATCGCCTGGGGACTTACCAATGTCGGTCCCGATGTCCAAGATTTATTCATCGAAAAAATCAACCCCGTCAACCCATTGCAATATGAATTTTTGGGTGAATGGCGCGACATTGAACTGGTTGAAGAAGTGATCAAAGTAAATGGCGCAGAAGATGAAGTGCTAAACGTACATCTCACCCATCACGGGCCAATTATGAATGATGTGGTCGATGCTGGTAAAGATGTGCTGTCAATGCAGTGGACTGCTTTGGAAACCACACGCATCTTTCAGGCTGTCATTTTGCTCAATCAAGCAGAAAATTACGACGATTTTAAAGACGCGCTGCAATATTGGGATGTCCCGGCCCAAAACATTGTTTATGCTGACATTGAAGGCAATATCGCCTACCAAACCCCAGGGTTTATTCCCATTCGCGCCAATGGCGACGGTCTAACGCCGGTTCCCGGCTGGACTGGTGAATACGAGTGGGAAGGGTGGATTCCGTACGAAGAAATGCCCGCCCTGCTCAATCCAGAACAAGGTTATATCGCTACAGCCAATCATGCGGTGGTCGATGAAGATTATCCATACCTGATCAAAATTGATTGGGCCAATGGCGATCGTGCTCAGCGCATTGAAGATATGCTTAAAGCGGCAATTGATAGCGGTGAAGTTACGAAAGCGGATTTTGCAAAAATTCATTTTGATTCAAAATCATTGATGGGAGAGACCTTTGTGCCCCATTTCGCCAATCTATCCAGCGACGACCCAACAGTGCAAGCAGCAATCGAACGGATTCGCGGCTGGGATTTACAAGATCGGCGAGACAGTGTGCCTGCAGCACTTTTTGAAATCTTTTATATGCAGTTGGTACAAGTTGTTTTGGCTGATGATGTGGGACCAGACTTTGTGCGTGATGCACACAGCACCATTTTCTTCCATGCAATGGCGGCTGAAGCAGATGCTCGTTGGTGGGACAATCAAAATACGAGCACCAAGGAAACACGCGAAGAGGTGATGCTGCAAGCACTTGAGTTGACGATTGCCTGGTTTGAAGAAAATGTGGGCGGCGATATGAATGATTGGACGTGGGGTACGATTCACATGGCAACGTTTGACAGCGATCCGCTGGGCAGCAGCGGTGTGGGTTTGATTGAAGCGATTGTAAATCGCGGACCTTTCCCAGTGGATGGGAGCGGCAGCATTGTCAATGCAACCAGTTGGAGCTGGAGCAATCCCGCCGAGGTGCGTGCCATTCCATCTATGCGTGCAATTGTTGATTTAAGCAACTTCGATGATAGTTTGGCTGTGAATCCCACGGGTCAAAGTGGGCATCCGTATCACCCGCACTATGATGACATGATTCCACTGTGGCAAAATGGAGAGTATCATGCATGGCCGTTTAGTTCGGATATGGTGAAGGAAACGGCCGTTTCCCACCTCACCCTCCAACCAACCCCATAACCTACCCTGTAGCCGCGATTTGAAAATCGCGGCTACTTACACCAAAAACTTGACAAACCAATCACATTATTTAAATAATCTATTGCTTAAAAGAAAAACTATTCCGTAATGTTCAATGGAGGACATATGAATAATCGTATTCCAACAACCTTACTACGCCGATTAGGCATTGTTGTAGTATTAGTCGTTGTTGCACTCATCATCCTTTCCTTTGCTGGCAGATTTTTCTACTTCCTGTCATCTGTAGAGGAACAAGAAGTAGGCATACAATTTCGCAACAATCGTATTCACGACGTAGTTGGCCCTGGCGTTTACAGTGACGTTGGTATATTTGTTTCCCTACAAACCATTTCCAGCCAGGCTATCCCATTCGAAGTGCGTGATGAGGAAATCATCACCGCCGATAAGCAACGCATTGGCCTCGTCGTCAGTGGCGACATCTTCCGTCCAGGTATTGCGCAGGAGGATTTAATCCAGCAATTATGGTCTCAATATCGCGGGATTTATACGAGCGACGTGCAGGCATCAGAGCGTGTACAAGATTTTACTCGCCAATCCATGAAAGTGTGCGTCGGTGACCGCACCTTTGATGACAATATCATCGGTACATCTCGTGATGCATTGCGAGCTTGTATTGATGAACAAGTCAACACACTTGCTGGTGCAATTGGAATGCGTGTTGAAAACCTGGTTGTGCCTGAAGTTGTGTTATCGCCTGAGGTACAGGCTGCGCTCGACGCAATTGTGCAAAGCCGTTTGCAAACTGAAAAAGCAGCACAAGATGAGCTCCGTGCAAAAGCCGAAGCTTCTGCCGAACAGGCAAAACAAGAAGGTGAAATTCGGGTCGAGCAAAGCCGTATCCAAGAGCAAACACGCCAACAAATCACGTTGGCACAGTTAGAACAAGAACGGCTGCAAGCACAATTAGTGATTATTGAGGCAGAAAGGGAAAATTCGTTAGCCCAAGTTGAATCAGAACGGCAGCTAATCGAAGTAAACAAAGAAAACGAAGCATTAGCCGCGACACGAGATGTGGAAATCAATCTCATTCTGGCAGAAGCCGCACTCGCCAAAGCAGAGGCAGATACAGCCTTAGAACGACAAATTGCCGAAATTTACGCAACCAATCCAGAGTATGTCCAATTCTTGTTTGTACAGGCTAACGCCAATGCCCTTCAACCCACAGACAAGTTAATCTTCACACCGGAAGGAACCGTACCGACGATTGTGATTCCAGGTCCTGGCATTGTGCCGACAGTAGAAACAGGTGAAACAACGACGGTTACACCCGAAACAACACCTGCCGAAAGCAGCGAAACAACACCTTAGATTATCTAAATTTTATTGGAAAATTTGAAAATTGAAGCAGGTGGCCAATTATCTAATGGCCACCTGTTTTTTTATAGACTAAAGAGGCCGGTAACAACGAGCACACCAAATAAAATCGCCAAAATATCCAACAATACAAGCACAGCTAAGATCAGACGCTGGCCAGGTGTGAAATTGCGTAGAGAAAAACCACTGCCGGAGCTGTCATCACTCTCTACTTCAAAATCATCAAAATTGTCATCCTCAACGGCTGTGGTGTCCATATCCTCAAACGCAGAGCCAGAGCGAGCGCTTTGGCGGCGGAGATTATCCATATCGAAATCGTCGTCTGGGCTAGAAGAATACTCGTCTCCAAACACATCTGCATCTTCTGAAAAATCATCATCCTGGAAAATGTCAAAATCTTCCATCAACCTACTCCTGTGTAAATAGCCATAAGCTATTAGCTATTAGTTATCAGCTTTTATTGCGACACTTCTCATGGGTAGGCTACACGCTTTCCATAAAATTGTCAAAATGAAACGGCCGTTATCCCCCCTCACGTAATGTCACATCTCCCGCCGCAATTGTATGCAACATTTCACCCTCATCTCGGACTAGCAGTTGCCCCCATGTATCCGTTCCCTCCGCAAAGCCAGTGATGATTTGACCACCTGCGGTCAACGTTACCTGTACCGGTTTACCAATCATCATCAGCCGCTCCGCCCAAATGGGTTGCGGAGATGTTCCTCGGTTAGCTGCTTCATAATGTGCCTCTAATCTTGCGAGAAAATCAAGCAGCAACGGCAATCGTGCCAGCGGCTGACCAACCGCAACCTGCAAACTGGATGCCGGTGTGACAGCTTCCGGCAGCTGCTCAGCGGGGATGTTTACATTAATGCCAATGCCGAGAATGATAGCGTGAAAACGGCCGTTTTCTCCCAAATCTCCCTCCAATAAAATTCCAGCCAGCTTATGCCACACCCCATCCAACATCACCATCAAATCATTAGGCCACTTCACCGCAATTTTTAGCTGCGTCATCGCTTCAATCGCCTCTGCTGCGGCCAAACTGGCGATCATCGTCAGCCAGTTTGCCTGCTGAGCCGACCAGTCAGGGCGGAACAACACAGAAATCAGCAGCGAGCTTCGCGGGGGCGCTTCCCATTTTCGGGCCAGTCGTCCGCGACCTGCCTCTTGAAAATCGGTCAGATAAACCGTGCCATTTGGTAAATTATGCGATGTTGCCTGCTCTTTGAGGAGTTGGTTAGTAGAACCAACCGATTCAAAATAGTGATACGTTTGTCCAATCCATTTTGTTTGCAATCGGCTGTGAATAGATGCAAGTGTTAAATCGTTTTCCATATCAGCCATTATAGCGGAAAATGAAAGGTAGGGGCGTACCCTTGTGGTCGCCTAGCGCTAGGCAACCATAAGGGTACGCCCCATAAAAAAAGCCGGTCAGAATCGAATCCTGACCGGCTAAAATTCTCAAGAAATTTTCAAATTATTGGCTATGTTTGCTCACAGCATATCGATCTTCAACAACACCAACCAAAAAGATAGCAATAATAATCACCGAAACTGGAATCCAGGCAGCCTCCATCAAGTCAAAAACCAGCGTAGAAAGCCCACCCGCAATCACAATCGTGATGAAACCAGCAATCTTTTCGATTGTTTTCATTTGAAATGCAGAAGATATTGCGATACCAATTAAACTGGCAACGATGGCAATCACGCTCATAATAATAACAGGCAGCGTTGAAACTGTTGATTGATTCATAGAAATAGCAATAAGAGAAACAACGCCAAATGCAACCAACAAATTCCCCAAAATCAACTGGTTCACGATTCGCGTGTCGTTACGTAATCCATAACGCCCGGTTAATATCCAGGCTCCTATCACGGCAACGAGCACAAATGCAGCCAGCCAAATATCCAAAGGTAATGCCGCCAGTCCTAAAGGAACTGCAATCGAAAGGGCCAAACTGCCCCAAAGTAAATGTGTTATCAGCCACAAAGCTTGCTGGCGAAATGCAAACCGCTGCGGTACATCACACCGAATTCGGTACATTTTAATCATATCGGGCTTAAAAAGGACCCAAACCAATAAACGAAAATAATCAAAGGGATTTCGTGATGACATTGTGCGAAAATGGCGCGGGCGATTTGGTTGAGTTGGTGATGGTATTGATTGGGTTATTTTTTCATTTTGTGGATTATGAATCGTCATAATTCTCTCGCAAATTAATAAAATGTTTTAGATGCTATTCTACTGACTCAAATTTAGCATCTCAATGGGGTAGATTGGCTATCTGGACCAATTACCCACCAATTTAAGGATGAGACCGTTTCATATCTACCAATTGGGACTTACAAGGTGTCTTAACCAGTACTATAGTTTTCGAGACGGCCGTTTCCCGATACAATTTGCCCATGTCATATCTAAATGGAGCACTCAAAGGTGCATTACAAAATAAAAATGTGCTTGTCACTGGAGCGACAGGGTTTGTTGGGGGTCGGCTGGCCCAGCGGCTAGCCACAGAAGAAGGAGCCATTGTCACCGGCACAGGACGCAATCTGGACAAAGCTGCCTTTGTCAAAGAAGCTGGTGTAAATTTGGTACATGCCGATCTTTCTGACTATGAGAAGATGGAAACGGTTGTAAACAATCAGGAGATTATCTTCCATGTGGCCGCATGGCTGGGACGGCATGGCCTTGGTGATGAGCGGGCGTATAAGCTCAATGTCACGGCAACGGAATCGCTGGTGAAGCAGGCAGCGGCAGCAGGCGTCAGACGCTTAGTACTGGTTAGCTCAATTGCCGCATACGAATTCCCAAAAACCCAACGCATTTACGAAGACACGCCGCTTGACCCTGAACAGATGATCATTTACGGCCGTACCAAAGCTATCGGTGAATATCGCGCCACTGCATTGGCAAATGAATTAGGGCTTGAGTTGACCATCGTGCGTCCCGCCCTCGTTTATGGGCCTCGCGCAGACAGTTGGACAATCAACATTGTCAAGCTAATCAAAAAGGGCGTTCCGGTCGTGTTTGGGAATGGGTCGGGCACGATCTATCCGGTGTATGTTGATAATTTAGTGGATGGGATGCTGTTAACGGCCGTTCACCCTGCCGCCGTCGGTGAAGCCTTTAACTTTAGCGACCCCGTACTCTCCATGCGCGAATTCTTCGACTATTACGGCAACATGTGTGGCCGTAAACCGCGTAGACTACCGTTTTGGGTTGCCAACATCATGGTCACACTCAATAAATGGTTCAACCTCAAGCTGCCCATCGACCCAGACCGGCTGAAACGACTCGCACTCAAAATCGAATACCCAACAACTAAAGCTGAAGAGCTGTTAGCATACAAAATGCGAGTTCCTGTGCCGCAAGGCATGCAACAAACAGAATGTTGGCTGCGAGAAGTGGGTATGATTGAGTAGAATGATGTCATATCTGAATGGCGCATTGCAAGGCAAGCAAATTTTGATTACCGGCATTGGTGGTTTTATCGGTAGACGGCTGGCACTGCGACTAGCCGCAGAAGAAAAAGCCGTTGTGACCGGCATCGATCTCAATCTCGACAAAACAGCCCAATTAGCCGAGGTTGGTGTGCAGCTTGTGCAGGCCGATATTCAAAACCAAGCGATAATGGCAAAGCACCTGGCTGGAATAGAGATTGTTTTTCATTTGGCGGCTCGGTTAGGACGATTCGGTGGTTCAGCAGAGCTGGCACATTCCATCAACGTAAATGCAACGAAGCAAGTAATCAAGCAAGCTGCCACAATGGGTGTATCCCGTGTGGTATTTGCCAGTACAATTTCTGCCTATGGGTTTCCAACGCAACCAGTTATGAATGAAACGCTGCCGTTGGATACGGAACAAGTGGAAATATACGGCCGTACCAAAGCGCTTGCCGAACAGCGAGCAATGGCACTGGCAAACGAATTAGGCATTGAGGTGGCGGTGATACGCACCAGCATGGTGTACGGCCCCGAGTCGGATCAATGGACGCTGGCGATGCTTGATTTAGTGCAAAAGGGATTACCTGTGATTTTTGGTGATGGGTCAGGACACGCATATCCGGCTTATATTGACAATGTGGTGGATGGCTTGTTGTTAACGGCCGTTCACCCCGCCGCCACCAACGAAGCTTTCAACATCTGTGATCCCGCCATCACCTTGCGCGAATTTTTTACATATTACGGCAAAATGTGTGGCCGTCAGCCCCGACAAATCCCGTTGTGGGCTACAAACATCATCATCGTGATCAACAAACTGCTGCGTCTGAAGCTTCCCATCAATCGCGGACGGCTTAAACAATCTCGCTTAAAGGTTCAATACCCAACCACAAAGGCCGAAAAAATGCTAGGCTACCAAGTGCGCGTTCCCATCCCCAAAGGGATGAAGCGCACGGAGGTTTGGTTACGAGAAGAAGGAATAATTCGGTGAACAGTAAACAGTATTCGGTATTCGGTTCACTATTCACCGTTCACCGTTTACCGTTCACCGTCTACCAACTACTAACAAATGTGGATCAAAATTCTTAGTTCATTTTTCATAATTTTATTCATAAGTGGCCTTGCATATTGGTTGCTTGTGACAACGGAAGGCGTATTTTTAGGACGCCACATGGTCGTTTGGTTGTATGACATAACAGCGCACAAATATGATGGTATCAAAGAGTTTGATCCGGAATGGGAGCAATTTTTTATTGCCCAGCCAATTATGCACAATTTGCGCCATATTCCCGCGCCACTGATTTTGGATGTCGCCACGGGAACCGGTCGTGTGCCGCTCACATTATTGAACGAACCGCGATTTCATGGACGTGTTGTTGGTGTAGATGCCTCAACCAAAATGTTGGCCCTGGCGAAGAAGAAATTACGGCCGTTTCGCCACCGCGCCCCCCTCATCCAACAAACAGCCGACAACCTGCCGTTTCCTGACAACAGCTTTGATGGGTCTACTTGTCTCGAATCTTTAGAATTTTTCCCATCAGAAACGGCCGCTTTACGAGAAATGGTGCGCGTGCTCAAACCGGGCGGCCTGCTCATGGTCACGCGCCGCCGAGGTTTTGAAGGCAAAGCATTCCTCACCCGCTACCACGACGTCACCGCCTTCGAAACCCTGCTCACCAATCTGGGACTCGAAGGCGTCAATACCCAACCCTGGCAAGAATCGTATGATCAGGTGTTTGGCTGGAAGGAAGTAAGAAGTGGGTAGTGGGTAGTGAATAGTGGATAGTAAGGAACACAATTTACGGTTCACTATTCACTCCTCACTTCTCTTGTCACAAATCACACCACAATGGTGTTTAGAGAGGTGAATTGCGCAATTCGTTGGACAGCAAAGGAACCGATGTGACGACGTTATCGGATAATTTATTATTAGAACGAATCAGTCAAGGCGACAGTGCCTCATTTGACACCCTGTTTTATCGACATTATGACCGGGTGTATGGGCTGCTGTATCGATTGGTCGGTAATCGCGCCGAAGCAGAAGATTTGCTGCAGGAAGTTTTTCTGAAGCTGTACAACCACGCCTATCAAAAGCGATTTTTCCAACGACGCGAGCACAATATCAGCGCATGGCTCTATCGCACCGCCACCAACACGGGCTACAACGCCGTGCGTGATCGCAAACGGCGCTGGCAGCGGGATACATTTTTGGTCCCAGACCCATCAGGTTCACCGGGGGTTGATAAAGAGGTTGAACGACGAGAGGCAGAAACGGCCGTTCGCACCGCCCTCTCCCAACTACCAGAAAGACACACCCAACTGCTGCTTTTGCGCCAAATGGGATTCAGCTACGCAGAATGTGCCGATGTTTGTCAGGTCAAGCCAAGTTCGGTAGGCACATTACTGAAACGAGCAATGAACGACTTCAAAAAAGTTTACGAAGAGGTATCAGGAGTGTAGGGTTGTGGCACGCCACAACCCTACCAGAGCGAGAAGCATGATGAACGAACAGGATAAACAAATGCAGGAGGTTATGAATAAATTAGCGCTGTTGCAGCCAGAAGCCGAAGATGCACCGCGACCGGCAGGACAAGCACTGGCCCGTTTGCAGCAGCGAATTGATCTGGAGCAGCAGCAAACGCTTGGTGTACGACTGCAAGCGTTTTTCCTGGCACCCGCACGACGGGCAGCCTTAACGGCCGTTTTCCTCATCCTCTTCTTCGGCACAGCCTTCAGCTTCCCCACCGTCCGCGCCGCTGCCAGCGACTTTTTAGGCCGCTTCCGTGTCCAAAAATTTGCGGCTATTTCTATCTCACCAGAGCAAATTGCCATGTTAGAAAAGATTGCCGATTTAGGACTTTCGCCCGGTGAACTCGAAATTTTTGAAGAACCCGGTGCGGCAACTGAGGTTGATTCGCTGCGCGAGGCACAAAGCCTTACTGGAATAGAGGGAGTTCGAACGCTCTCAGACTTAGGTGAACCAACCACTGTTTTTGTGACAGATGGTGGATACGGCCGTTTCAAAATCGACCCTGAAGGCACACGCGCTATCTTAGAAGCGGCTGGGGTGAATGCGAACGTACTGCCTGATGATCTGGAAAACGCCAATATCCACATCACGGTGTTTGCTGGCGTGCAGCAGCAGTGGGAAAGTGGCATCATGCTCATGCAAACCGAAAGCCCTATTGTCGACTATCCTAATGATTTTGATTCGACCTTACTGGGCAGCGCCTTATTGCAAATCTTGGGCATGAGTGAAGCCGAAGCCAACCGGTTAGCCGCCCAAATTGACTGGACCAGCACGCTGCTGCTCCCCATCCCACAAGAAGCCGCTACCTTCAGCGAAGTCACTGTTGAAGGCAACAGCGGGATTCTGCTCGACAGCCTCGATGGTCAATCGAGCGCACTTGTTTGGCAGCGAGACGGCATCATTCACTTGCTGATTCAGGAAGGGAATACGGTTGATTTGCAAGAATTAGTTGGCAATTTACGATAATCTTTCAAACAAAAATTGAATCATCAAAGATGACTATGACACTGACAAACCATCTGGCAATTGATGCACGTGGGTTGAAAAAGCAGTTTGGTGGCAAAACGGCCGTTTCCGACTTCACACTCCAGGTCAAACGGGGAGATGTGTTTGGGTTTCTCGGGCCAAATGGCGCAGGCAAGACCACATCTGTCAAAATGCTGTTAAGCTTGCTCAAACCAACGGCTGGGTCCGCTTCATTACTGGGTCAACCATTAGGAAATCGTATCACCCGCCAAAAAATCGGATTCTTGCCAGAGCATTTTCGTTTTCATGAATGGCTGAAGGCGGCTGAATTTTTAGATTTACACGGCCGTTTATTTGGCATTGCCAAACACACCCGCAAACAAAAAATCCCGCAACTGCTATCGCTGGTTGGTTTAGAGAACCAGTTTGATGCACCACTGCGCACGTTTTCTAAGGGCATGTTGCAGCGCATTGGTTTGGCACAGGCACTGCTGAACGACCCTGAGCTTGTATTTTTAGACGAACCAACCTCTGGGTTAGACCCTTTAGGGCGGCGTCTGGTGCGAGATATTATCAATCAATTGCGGGAGCGGGGAACGGCCGTATTTCTCAACTCCCACTTGCTTAGCGAAGTCGAACAAACGTGTGACCGGGTGGCTTTTATTCGAGAAGGCTCTATTTTGCAAACAACCACATTGACTGATTTTGCTTCTGACACCATCCAAATCGTGCTGCGGGTAGGGCAGCCAACCGAAAAACTCATGGAGGAGTTACGGGAATGGGATTCGCAGGCACGATGGCATGATGGAAACGGCCGTTTTCACCTCACCCTACCTTCTGAAGCACATCTACCACAGCTTGCCAACTGGCTCATTGCCAATGGGCACACGCTTTACGAACTATCACCTCACGCGCTCTCACTTGAAGAGCAATTCCTGCGCATCATCGGGAGCGACGCATGACCATCCTGATTATTGCCCAACTCACGATTCAAGAAACACAGCGCCGCCGCATTTTGTGGCTGGGTTTACTGATGGCTATCAGCTTCTTAGCCGTTTTCGGGATTGGTTTACATTACATTGTTGCCGAACTTGATGCAATTGATATGGATCGAGAAAATATGGAGATTGCCACCGGTTTGCTGCTCTCTGCCGGACTCTATGTTGTCAATTTTCTGATCATTATGATGACCGTGCTCACATCTGTCACAGCTATTTCTGGCGAAATCGATTCCCATACCATCGATACGATTCTTACCAAACCAGTGCGACGTTGGGAGGTCGTGTTAGGCAAATGGTTGGGATTTGTGGGATTGTTAATTGTCTACGTTGCGTTACTGAGCGGCGGCTTGATGCTCGTTTTTTATTTGCGCACCGGTTTTACTATCAGCAATGTGTTGGCGGGATCGAGCATGATGATACTGCAAGGGTTAGCCGTGCTTTCATT
>QQUD01000507.1 GCA_008501785.1 Chloroflexota bacterium | reverse complement strand
ATAATCATTTCCCCATCCCATTGCATCAAGCGATTTGAGGTGGATACGGTGTTTTAGAAGAGGTTGGAGTCGAATCAAACAGTTGTGATGTGGGGAGAGATTTCGTCCTCATTGGGATTGATGAACACGATATTAAAAATCCTAAACAAGTTAAATACAAAATGAAATTTTTCAAGAGATGGAACACTTTTACAAAGGTCTTCAAATATAGCGATGCTTTCATTTGAAGACTCCTTTTCTATGGGTCCGCTCGCTAATAAGTTTGGAGTTTGCAGATTGGACCAATCTCGCCAGCTTAAAAACGAGCGAACCCTATGTATTTTTGGGTGCAGGAAGCGTCTTTGCAGGATTTTTCGCAAATCCGTGCCTACATTTCGGTCTTTGACCGGGACGACGGATTCATTTTATCTTGTTTTTAGGCATTGTAGAAGTTGGAATACGGCCGTTTCCCCACCCACAACTCTACAAAATAACAGTAGCCGCGATTTCCGAATCACACTGAATAAGGGTTTAGGTATTACGTGATTGAAATAAAACTTCCGGATATTCGTTGGATGGATTATCCAATAGTGAAAACTCCATATCACGAAGATGCTTGTCAAAAAAAGCTCGCGTAAAGTGGTTGATAATTTCTTGCGCACGCTGTGGGTCAATCGGCCCCAGAAATTTAGAATTAAGCAGCGGCATCCACAAATAAATGTCCATGAAATTGAAGTGGCTCGCACCTTGAATGGTCACAGAATAGGCACTGTTTTCTGCTTGTTCGTAGATAACATCATCACGGCCTTGATCGCCTGCTTTGTTGAGGGTGAGAAACGGCCGTTTCAACCCCCCATCGAACACATCACCAAACAAATACCCATCCATGTTAATCACAGCCTGCACCCGCACATCATGCATCGCCACATTAACAGCAACGGCGCCGCCATTGGAATGCCCCAGTATGCCAAGGCGATTCATATCCAGTCTTCCTGAGAATGGGGATGCTGATGTGTTTTTATTGATGTTTGTCAGGTGGTTGATAACGGCCGTTATATCCCTCACACGTCGGTTAATCACGTCAAGCGCAATTTTATTTTCTGCAAACACCTGACGCATAATTGCCCGTTTTTCATTCAGGCTCTTGTTTTGCCCACCATTTTTGTAGAGCAGTCCACTCGCCGTTTTAAATGCATGATTGTTATCAGCTAACACAGGCTGCATCTCTTTCCATGCCTGGAAGATGGAGCGGTTATTGAAACGGCCGTTAGGGTAAACCGTAACGGCCGAATCATAAAGATGACTACAGCTAAAAACGACATATCCATGACTGGCGAGTTCTTGCATCAAAACTGTATTTTGAATGGCGACAAATCCGCCTCCATGGCAAAAAATAAGAACGGGAAATGGCTCGTTGTTTGCAAAAGGGGCATCCAAAACGGCGTGCGTGCGGACATGACGCAGCCAACCCCAGGGAAAAGGGGCGGTGGCAAAATAGGGAGCGCGTTTGCCAGTTACGGATTTTGCCGGATACCAGGCATGTACAACAACATCATAAACATCAGCTAAATATTCACCTGGCATGTTATTGGATACCATAAAGATAGTGCTGCCAACCGCAAAAGGACCGGTTGGTTTCGGTAATTTGAAAATGGGAAATATTGTTGGCAGCGTGATAGCAATAACAAAAAATAACATTCCCAGGCCGATTCCCAATATCCGCGCCCAACTTGGAGTATCAAAACTGCCAAAAGCAAGCGACACAAAAGAAAACAACAGCAGAATGGGTATCAAGATATAAGCCAAGAGCATTTGCCAACGATACCCTTCAACAATGAGATGGATACAAAACAGCACCGCCGTGGCAATAGAGAACAAAATCAACCAAAAAGTTTGGTTATCTGCTTGGATTAGGAAGATTAAAATGAACGGTAATAACGCTACCAATAAGAGAAATTCAAATAGACGCAATTTTCATACTCTTTTGACGTAGACGCGGTTATATCGCTTTGACATAATGGTCTTCCACATCGCCATTTTTGCTTTCATTCAGGAGAGAACTGAGTTCACCAATATGAAACAAAGTATGTCGTAATAAAAATATGACCACGCCCAGTTTCGTTTCTCCTGCCCACGGGAACGCCTTGTTTTCAGTTCTGTAATCCATTTCAGTTAGCCATTTTTCAGTTCTTTCCTTCATTTCATGAATACATATCACGATGTCATTTTGCGATGGCAGATTTTCTACTTCAGCGGTTTCCCAACGACTCTCAAAAGATTTTCCCGATGCAAAAACAATTTCGGATGTATCTTCAAGATAATATTTAGCCGATTGCAAGATATGAAGTGCCATGCGTGCTGACGTATTGGCACCACGTCCTGCATGGAGCCAAGCATCCGTATCAAAATCTTTGACTAATCGCTCAAAGACTCTCCAAGTATGCGCGTATTGTTTAATGAATTCGTTTTTTGTCATTTATTAACTACCTTATAGCTCAACTGCAATTTCTAGCTCTTTTGCCAAATCAAGGCTAAATTCAATATCTTTCAATCCAAAATCAGCTTTTTTACCAGTCTGTTCTTCATAGATATTTATAAAATCTTCGGCCGTGTAGCTTATAAATTCTTGTATTGATTTGATGCCAACATCAAATATTATTCGCGCAAACATAGGGCCAACCCCATATGCCCGAGACAAGTCTGATAAACCAACAAGCTCATTCAATACTTCAATTGGAATTTCTACTGATTGCGATAGCTGATTTCTATCCATTTTGTCTTTGGCAGCATTAAATAAATGGCGAGAATTCTTGATACCCACCGATTCCAATTCTTCACAAAATTCACTTGCCACGCCAGGGAATTTGTCTAGTCGCGTTGGGTTTGAAAGATAGCTCTTAGCTTCCCTGTTCAAGAGCGTTAAGTATTCAACTGATAAACCGGTTTTTTCCGAATAATGTGCAATCTTTTGCTTCGTTTTTAGCACGTCAATCAGTTCTTTATGATTTGATATGCCGCTATTTTCAATAATTTGAAATCGCTCATCTACTTCGTTTTTCAATGCAACACGACTCGGAATCATTTCTCTTGATTTCAGGTTGTTTTTGAATTTCTCTAAACTGTATTTAGCTAAATCAATATGATACTGATCGCTCATTTTCCCTCCTGTGTAAATCGAATTGTTAATTCGATATTTCTCTACCGGACACCTAAGTTTGTGTAGGTTGTGCAAATAGGTGAAAGGCAACAATAAACTCTAATCCATGGGTTAAGACATGTTTCAACCAGTCCAAACCCAGACGAAAAAGGCTTTTATCAGTC
>QQUD01000106.1 GCA_008501785.1 Chloroflexota bacterium | reverse complement strand
TTATGTCGATGTAGATGGTCACCGGCGGGTGCGGATTCAGGAAACGGGTTTGCTGAATATGCAAGTGCCAGACACGATTTACAATGTGCTGTTGGCTCGACTTGATCAAATTCCGGCGGGTGGGCGTAGTTTGTTGCAAGGGGCGTCGGTGATTGGACGAGAATTTGATCTAGAGACGCTGGTGGCGGTGATGTCGGGGGTTTCTCGTGAAGAGGCATTGATGCTGCTGAATGGCTTGCTGAACACGGAGATGGTGCAGCAAATTGCAATGGAACCTGAGCCGCGCTTTGTTTTTCAACATGCATTGGCACATGATGTGGTGTACCAAAGCTTGCCCTATGCTCGACGGCAGGCGCTTCATGCAGAAATTGGAGAACTGATTGTAAAACGGCATGAGGATAATTTGAAGCTGTTTTATCCGGTGCTGGCGTATCATTACAGCCAAACAGATGAGCATGAGGAAGGGTTGCAATATGCCTTGGCGGCGGCGAATGACGCGGCGGCGATGTTTGCCAATCAAGGGGCGGCTGATTTGTACAAGCTGGCGATTATGCATATTCGGGCCTTGGATGAGCGGCAGTATTGGAAAACGGCCGTACACATTTACACATCTCGCGCCAGAGTGCTGCGGCTGCTGGGCGAGTTCACTGAAGCCACCCTGTCAGCAACTGAGGCACTGAAATTGTGCTTAATGTATGGTGAAATCGATGAAACGCTGCCCATTTACAATCAACTAGCAGAAACTAAGTTCCACCAGGCGCGTTATCGTGATGTGCAAACCTTAACCGAAAAGGTGATTCGCAATTTAGGAGATTTCACGCCACCTGCGGAACTACTGCAAGCGTATTTGCTTTCGGGCATGGCGGCGGCCGCCGTGTTTGATTTAAAAGGGGCGCTCAACCGACTGGACCGGGCTGAAGAAATTGCGGTTGCCATTAATGACCGGGTGCGGTTGGTGACGGTTTGGGGGGCTGTTGCTGGCGTGTACAGTGAACAGAGGCGATCCGACTTGGCCATGAAGATGGTGAATCGAGCGTTGGAATTGGCACGACGTCAGCAGTTGCCGATGCAGATATCCTTAGCACTCTATCGTCAATCGCGCATTTTGCTCCAGGCAGCCAAACCGGCGGATGCATTAACCACTATTAATGAGGCCTTGACATTGGTTCGCACTGCCAGCCACAATATTCAAGCCCATATGTTGAACCATCGTGCAGCCATTTATTGTTATGAAGGCCATTTTGCTAATGCGCTGGCAGATTTACAGATGGCGGTGGACATGTTCCAAAAGATGGATGATGCGCTTGGGCTGCTGCAATCGTATTTGCTCTGGGGGTTTGAGTATAGTCAAGGCTGCCAGGATTGGCGGGAAGCACGGCGGCGACTGGTGCAGGTGGGGCAGTTGGTTGCTTCTCAGCCCGAAGATGCGGGCATGTATGTGCAGGAAGCGGCGCGACTTTGGCTAGGCTTGGGGATTGCGGCGTTGAATACAGGGCATTTGTCTCAGGCAGAAACGCTGTTTCAAAAGGCGCTGCGTGCGATAGAAAGCCGTAAGCTGGATTGGTTGCGTCCGGCGGTATTGTACCAGATGGGGATGTTGCAGGTGGCACGGCAGGCGGATGTGGGGGAAATACGGCCGTTTTTCACAAAAGCACATCACGCCATCGTTAACGGCGGCTGTCCTGATGACATGCCGCTCATTTTATTGCAGCTAGCTAAACTCGCTGACGATGAAGAAAAACGTCGGCAGCTATTAGAAGCTTGTGTGTCGGCTGTATCCCATCGCAGTCGTTACAGTGACAAGGTGATTTGCTATCGGGAAGCGGGTGAGCTGTTGTTAAACGCCGATACACCACGCTTGCGGCGTTTAGGTGGTAACTGTCTAGCATGGATAGAAGCGTAGGGGTGCGCTACAATAGGGGCATGTTTCCTGAAGTAGAAGGCATTGAGTTTGAAGAAAATGATGAACGGCTAAAAATCGTCTTGCCTGTGAAGCGCAATTGGATTTTGTTTGGTATCTATTCGGTGGTGATGCTTGTTTGCCTAGGTTTGATGGTATCGGGACTGATATTTACGGCGCAAATGGCGTTTTCAGGGGCGCGGTTTGCAATTGTGTTTACGGTTATGCTGCTGCTGCTGTTGGCGATTTTGTTTTATTTTATGCGCTTTGTGTGGCGTCAGTGGCAATTTTATGCGGCTCCCCGAGAAATTTTATTTATCAACAAAGATATGTTAATTGTGCGCCGCCCGGTTTCCATTTTGGGCATCACGGATGCATATGACATGCAGTATGTGCAGCCATTAAGCTATGACATGAAATATCGTGGTGTGTCGTTTCACTATGGCTCGCAACCCCGCTTGTTTGCACTGGGTTTGGCAGAATCACAGGTGGCGGAGATGGTGGCTTTTGTAAACGGCCGTTTCTTCCCCGCTTACGATGATGACGATGATGATTAAGAAGCTAGAGTAATGAGCTAGAGCTAGAATGAATGCTTCTTCTCTAGCTCCAGCTCTATCCTCTAGCTCATTTTAAAAACAATGTCCCCAAAAAATACACTGAACAACATTTCCACCTCAGAATTGGCCCGCATGTTGGGGGCTTATGTGCCTGTGACCTTGGTGCGGCAGGCGTTGACGGATGGGCTGCCTGCGCCAGGTGAGACGCATTCGCTGAATGCGGCAACACTTTTTGCCGATATGTCTGGGTTTACGGCGATGTCTGAAGAGTTGGCGTCGGATGGTCCGCGAGGGGCCGAAGAGTTGAATCGCGTCTTGCTGGTGACGTTTACGGCGATGATTGATGTGATTCATGAGATGGGGGGCGCGGTTAGCCATTTTTATGGGGATGCAATGTCCGTCTACTTCCCTGATGAGGATGGACAGGCGGCGCTGCGGGCACTGAGCTGTGCGCGGCAGATGCAGCAGTTGATGCTGACTAGTTTTGGGCGGGTGGTAACGAACCGTCCATCGAGCAAAAGTCCATTTTTTGACTTAACGATTAAGATTGGGATGGGATACGGCTCTTGTCAGGTACTGGTGATTGGCGATCCAAATCGGAGTATGGAGTTTGTGTTGGCGGGAACGGCCGTTGATGAAGCTGCCGAGGCTGAAAAAGCGGCTAAATCTGGCGATGTGATTGCCAGTCAAACAATATTGCAGCAGGCTGGATTTGCTACTTCAGCAAATTTCACCCGATTTGACGAACCATTACCTCAAATTGCGGCGCGACCCATTTTAAATTGGTCAGATTATGATGAAGATGCGCTGTCGCTCATGATTAAAGCGATTGCGCCATTTGTGCCAGAAGCGCTGCATTCCCGCCTGACGCAAACCGGTTCTGCTGAGATGGCTGAACATCGGCCAGTGACGAGCCTGTTTGTGCAGTTTTCATTTGTGGGGGATGATGATGCATCGTCGGCGATTGAAACGGCCGAAATGGGACGCCAACTGCAAGCCTATTACGATTGGGCAAACAAAATTGTAGACCGATATGGTGTGGAAAATGCGCGTGTAAATCGTGTGTTAACTGGCGACAAAGGGAACCAATTGCACATCATGTTTGGTGCGCCCATTGCGCCAGATGCGCCGGATCAGGCGCTGCGCTGTGCGCTGGCTTTGCTGCGCGAAAAGCCAGGATATATTGCCTCGCAAAAGATTGGATTGGCGGTTGGCAAAGTGTTCGCCGGTCCGGTGGGGTCTGAGAGTCGGCGTGAATACACGGTGGTTGGAGATGTTGTCAATTTGTCGGCACGGCTAATGCAGGTGTGTGTGTTGAATGCGGTGTGGACGAACGGCATTACCGCGAATCGGACGCGCCAGTGGATTGAGTTTGAGCAATTGCCGGATGTGCAGTTGAAGGGTAAGCAGATGGCGGTCACGCCTTTCCAGGCGACAACTGAACGGTTGGCGACTTCGCAAATGCAGGCGTATTTGGATCGATGGCAACGGCCGTTATTTGGACGCGATGAAGAACTGGCAAACATGTTGGCCGAGATGGACAAAGCGCTGCTCAATGAAGGGCATGTGGTCGCCTTATCTGGCCCGACTGGTGTGGGCAAGTCGCGTATGTTGGGATATGCCACCCGTTATTGGCTGGATAACGGCGGGATTGGATTAATTGGAGTGTGTCAACAGCACACAACAGACATTCCTTTTAGTCCCTGGCGGGGAATTTGGCGCGACTTTTTTGGATTAACCAGTAGCATGTCTGTAGAACAGCAAATTGACTTGTTAGCGACACGTCTAAATGAATTGTTACCGGGTAATGAATTGGACTTTCCACTGTGGGCGGACCCATTGGGGCTGCCGATTCCGCAAACAGACGCGATTGATATGTTGACGGCGGAAGCACGTCAGGCGCGATTTTTCACGCTAGTCAGGCGCTGTTTTCAGGCGGCAGCTAAGCAGCAGCCGCTGCTGCTGATCGCTGAGGGATTGCATTGGGCAGATCAATCGAGCCTGGCGCTGCTGGATGAGATTACTGCGCATATCGAAAACAGCGCACTTTTTGTAGCGATAACGTTTCGGTCTGAGGATCATATTCAGTTGGCGACATTGGCACGGCCGTTTTGCCAGACCATCCCGGTTACTGATTTGTCAGCTTTACATGCACGGCAGTTGTTGAAACATTTGGTGGGAGCCGATGAACTGCCGCAGGCGGTGGAGCAGCAGTTGGGTTTGCGTGACCGGGAAGGGCGAGACAGCCTGGTGAATCCGCTGTTTTTGGAAGAGGCGCTGAATGTGATGACGTCGGCGGGGGTGTTGCGGGTAAACGGCCGTATTCAAGTTGATGAACAAAAGCTGGCACAGATGCAGGTGCCCGACACCATTCATGGCTTGCTGTTGGCGCGTCTGGACCGGCTGCCACCAGCGACTCGTGATTTGCTGCAAGTGGCGTCGGTGATTGGACGCCAGTTTGAGGTCGATTCGCTGAGTGCGCTGTCGCAGCGGATGCCGCGCCAATTTATGCTGGATTTGTTGAATGATTTGACAACCTCAGATATGACGCGGTTGGTGACGGCTGATCCTGAATGGATTTACCTGTTCCAGCACGCGATGACGCATGAAGTGGCGTATGAAAGTTTGCCGTTTGCGCGGCGGCAGGAGCTGCATGCATTGGTGGCGGACTGGATTCAGGAGAGGAACCGGGATAATTTACGGCCGTATCACCCCATTCTGGCATTTCACTACAGCCGTGCTGGCATTCATGAGGATGGCCTGCACTTTTCACTGCAAGCGGCCGAAGATGCGCGTGCTATCTTTGCAAATAAAGAGGCGGTGGAGCTTTACAATCTGGCTGAGGAGCATTTGCGGGCGTTGGGGATTGATGAGCGGTGGGAAACGGCCGTTGATCTTCTAACATCCCGTGCAGAAGCATTGCGATTTTTGGGGGCATTTAGCGAAGCCGTAATTGATGTAGAGTTAGCAAATGATTTGTTAGATGATAAGTTCTATGCAAGTGTAATTTACAAGAAGCCTAAAGTTTTAAATTTATTAGCTGAGTTAAAAACAAGACAGGCTCAATTTAGTGAGGCAGAAGAAATAACTTCACAAGTTATTCAAATGCTTGATTCTGAAGGACCATCAGATGAGTTAGCTCGTGCTTATCAATGGTCAGGTTTTATTTCGAGTTCCCTTGGTGATTATGATAAGGCATTGAAAAAATTGCAATTGGCTGAAACCTTATGCGTTCAAACAAATAATAATGAACGCTTGTCACATGTTCTTGGGATCATTGCTTTTGTTCATTACTCGCAAAAGACACTTGAACAAGCACTTGTTGCAATGCAGAGAAGTGTAAACCTCTCAAGAAACTTTAGTATTCCGGCGAATATCGCATCTTCTTTAAGCAATATTTCTTTGGTGCAATTTCAGCTTGGAAAAGCAAACGAAGCTCTTGTGTCAATCGAAGAAGCTATTTTGGTTTTAGGTGACTCCAGTAGAAATTTCTTGGCTCGAGCAAGTGGTAATAAAGCAGAGATTTTGGCTTATCTGGGAAGAATGATTGAGGCAGAGGCTTCTTTTGAAGAAGCTATTGAATTATTTACCGCAATGGATGATGTGGATGGGTTGCTAGAAGTTTATCTAGTAATGGGATATGAATTTTTTGCATCTTTGCAGGATTGGGAAAAAGCGAATGATTGTTTTGAAAAAGCAGAAAAAATTATTGAAGACACAAAAAATAGCAGTCATCTTGAAAAAAATGCCAGATTGCTAATTGGGAAAAGTTTTGTCCAGATTGAGAATAACGAATATTTATCAGCATTAGATTTATTGAAGGAGGCCAGTTTATTAATTGATGAAAACGAATTTGTTTGGTGGCGGCCTGTTGTGGGTTATTATCTTGGATTAGTCTTTAAGAAGCTGGAGCAGAATGAGAAAGCCAGAGAATATTTTTTGACAAGTATCAATGAGATTAAACGTGAAGGTTGTCCTGACTATTTACCGCTTCTTCAGTTAGAGTTAGCTTTGTTAGAAACTACAAACCAATTAAAAATTGATTTGCTTAGGGATTGTTTGCATTCAGCTGGGGCGAGAGCACGACAAGTTGACCGCATTCGATGTTATAAATTTGTAGGGGATATTTTCTCGAAATTAGAGGATCAAGAATTACAGACCATTGGTTTGATATATAAAGATAAATCTGATGCGTTGTTAGAACAGACATTAAGAAAATATTATCAGAGCAATACAAATTGAAAATATTTTAAGTGAACTTATAGAGGAATTAATTTAGAGCTTTTCTCTGATAATCTAGTTTGTGAACAACAGTTTGATTAAGATTATTTCGACTTTTTTGGGGAGGTTTTTTTTAGAGGGTATAGAAAAATAAAAAAGCTCATGACAGGCATAACATGAGCTAAGTTTGTATAAAATTATTCTAAATGAAATTGTGACTATCCTGCACCTACGATCCAACTTCCCTGGGTTTGTCGTCCCCCTAGATTGCCGGCAAAAGCGTCGAAAGTATCTTCGGTTAATTCGGAAAGCATTTTGCGTTCTTCGTCGGTTACTTCATACTCTTCAAGCGCTTTCGCGGGATCATCCAGTAATAATTGGCGAAATTTTTTGTCTGTGGCTGCGCGGCTTACAACTTGTTCTAATGCTTCTGACACGTTTTGCCTCCTAAAGCATGCTAATATTCGCAACTACTGACTATTAGCTATCGTGTGAAAAAATTTGGTAAAACTTGAATTTAGTATGAGGGAACGGGAACTATTTGTCAATGTGGCACCTAACATAATCACTGTTTTCTGCTTAACTGTTATAAAAGTATTGAGTAAAGAGCTAGAGCTAGAGCTAGAGGAAGAATGGTTCTCTTCCTCTAGCTCTAGCTCTTTACTCTAGCTCTTGCAAATCAATTGGGTCCTGCTGTGGGTTGCAGATGCCACACCAGACGGCACCGCCTACGACGAAGGCTTTGTATTGGCCACGGCTGGTGCGGTAGGTGTGAATTAAATAGGGTTTTTCTTGTGTGTGTGTTTTGCAAACGGCCCGACCGCAAAATCGACAAGCGGCGTGGGCAGGTCTTTCACAATGCCAACATTCCATATTGGTAATCCGTAATTGGTAATCGGTGATTAGTGATCAGTAAATCGTAAATTGTAAATCATTCCGTAAAGGTTAAATCTTTGTTTGAGAACAAGTCGGCGGCAAGCAGAAATAAAATAGTTGCGTAGAGCAAGATGATGGCTGGGGCTAAGGCTTGCGTGGCGGTGAAGTAGCCGTTTATGGTGGCATCTGAGATGGCCTGGAAGGGCCAGAACAAAAAGCCGAAGAATTGCCCTAAAATATTTGTGTCAGAGTTTGACAGGCTGTTTGCCCATTCGTTGAAAGTTGTGCTGAGGTCGTACCATTCTTGATTGGTTGCGTACCGGCTGAGGCTATTCAACATGCGTGTCAGGTTTTCGTTTTTGAAGCTTTGTCCGAAGAGAAAAACGGCCAGGACGCCGAAAACGTAGATACGTGACCAGCCAGATGTGACAAGGTCTGACGCGTGAAGGGCAACGATGGCCGATAAGATGGTTGGAGCCAGCCAGATGGGGGGAATTTCGATCAGTCGAGCCAATGTCAGGTCTGGGCCGCGAAAAACGAGAGCAAGAATTGACAACAGCAGCTGTAGGGCAAATGTGGCTAGGAGTGAGCTAAAGAGAACGGCCGTTAAATATTCCACCCGACTTGGTAAGCGCACAACCAGCGGATAGTTGACCGCTTGATTAGCTCGTGCCGTGATCGTGAGTGTGATGAGAAACACAGCAATCGGACCAAACGCACCTGCCACCAGAATAAAATAGTCGATATGGGGTGTCCCTTGGGATGGATTGAACAGCAGTATCCAATAAGCAAGCGTGAGAATGATGTAGATGGATCCTGGCAACGAAGTGAATAATGTTTGCAAAAAATACCGAATCAAAACGATGATGCGCTGGTTCATTGCACTGCCTCCGCGTAAACTTCGCCCAATGTCACTTTCTTCTCTTCGACATGGATGATGTCGTAGTCGGCGGTGAGCAGCATGGTCAATATTTGGCGACGCAGTTTCATCGATTCGCCGCGCAGCATCACTGAGGTGCCATCAATCAAAATATCTTCGTGTAGGCTTAATAATGTGCCTTGAATGGGATACAAATCGCGATCTGTGTAAATAATGATGTGAGAACGGAGCGCAAGGGCGGTTTCCATGCTGTTTTGGTAGTGAATACGGCCGTTATTCAAAATAATTAGCTGTGAACAAACCTGGGTCACATCAGGAAGCTGATGTGAGCTAATCAGAATTGTCTTTCCAGCCGCATGGAGTTCTTGAATGCGCTGATTCATATCGGCTTGTCCCGTTGGGTCCAGGCCATTGGATGGCTCATCGAGCAGCAAGAGGGGTGGGTCGCCAATTAAAACCTGTGCCAAACCAACACGCTGTCGCATCCCTTTCGAACAATCGCGCAGCCGCCGGTTGGCCATGTTGACCATGTCTACCTGGACCAGGCTGTCAAAAACAGCTTTTTCGCGTAAATGGTTGGGGATATTGCTTAAACCCGCAACCATCTCTAAATATTGGCTGACGCGCAGATGGTTGGGGAACAGCAATCTGTCGGGTTTGTAGCCAACAGCAGGCCAAGGTTGACCATTGCGGGTGGAGATACGGCCGTTATCCAACTTTAACAAGCCAGCAATCAACTTAAACAATGTTGTTTTTCCGGCTCCGTTGGGACCTAAAACGCCGATAACTTCGCCTTTTGGAATAGAGAAAGAGACGTCGTTAACGGCCGTTACATGATAAAAACTTTTAGTCGCGTTTACTATATCAATCAATGTGAAACTCTGGAATTAGAATTTTAAATAATGCCCATTAGTTTACCACAGGCCAACAAGACATAAAAATATGTTGTGGTTAAAAATGCTGTGGCTAAACGATAAATTTCGGTTGGAATTCGACGCTGGGTGCGCTCCTTGTTATAATGCCGAATTTGAAGTCGGTAGGGGTTTCTTGTAACATCTACCGAATTTTTATGCATAAAAGTAATGCGGTTTCCAATCTTGAGATCGTTTTAATTCTAGAAAGAGGTTTTAGTATGGATTTTCAACCATTTGCACCTTATTTGAGTGTGGCCGAAATTATTTTGGCAATTACATTGACTGTTTTGGTTTTGCTGCAAACCAAAGGTGCTGACTTAGGTGGTTTCCTTGGTGGTGGTGGCGATATTGGCGGTGGTTTTCGTACCCGACGTGGTATTGAGGCGACGCTGCATACCGTCACAATTGTTTGCACAGTTGCATTCCTGATATGTACGATGCTTACCTTTCTGGCGCTTGGTCAATCAGCTTAAACCAAATTTAATATAAATCACATCGATTTTTGTGGTTTTAAAAAATATTATGCGCCCTAATTTGCGCTGGCAGCTATTGTTGGCAACTATTGGATTTGGCCTGGTTTTGGCGATTTTATCGTTTCAGGTGCAATCTGTAGCGTTGTGTACCGTGACGGTGCCAACTACCGGGGGCAGCTTTATTGAGGGGGTCGTGGGCGCACCCAATACCCTCAATCCACTATTTAGCGATGCGTATCCGGTTGATCGTGAGCTTGTTGATCTGATTTTTGATGGATTAACAAGGTTTGATGCGTCTGGGGAATTGATTCCCGTGTTAGCTGAACGCTGGACGGTGAGTGAAGACGGCCGTTCTGTCCGTTTCATTTTGCGCGAAGGAATCACCTGGCACGATGGGCAGCCGGTCACCGCAAATGACATTGCGTTTACCTACGGCTTGATGCAAGATGCGACTTTTCCGGGAGCGGCGGCGCTGCAAACGTTGTGGCAAACCGTGACTATCAATGTGATTGATGCTCGGACGGTTGATTTTGTGCTGACGTCGCCTTATGCACCATTTTTAGAAGTGACCACACGCGGCATTTTGCCTGCACATATTTTGCAGGGAGAAACGGCCGTTTCCCTCCTCACACATCCTTTCAATCAATCTCCTATTGGCACAGGCCCTTTTATGGTTGATGCCGGTCAAGATTGGCGTCAAACCGGCCGTTTGGTGTTAAATCCCAACCCTGATTTTTTTCAGCAGGGAACGCAGTTAGCCCATCTTGAATATCGGTTTTTCCCTGATGAAACGAGCTTGATGGATGCATTTGCCAATGGCGATGTGCAAGCCATCAATCATATTTCGGCTGATACGTTACCTGAAGTTGCGGCTGAACCTCATGCACGTCTTTTTACAGCAACCGAAGACCGGGTAACCATGCTTTTGTTTAATCAGCGGCAAGATGGAGAAAATAAGCTGCAACCGGCATCGATGCGGCAAGCACTCGCTTTTGGATTGGACCGGCAAGCTGTGTTGGATCAGGTGCTAAACGGTCAAGGTGTGTTGCTCGAAGGCCCCTATCTGCCAAACAGTTGGATGTACCAAAAAACTGCTTACACGCCATACAGCAATCAGCCAGATCAAGCTATTTTATGGCTCGAGGAAAATGGGTGGTTGGTTCCTGAAGGGCAGGTGATGCGCTGGCGTGAAGGGGATCCACTTTCGATTCGACTGGCGGCGCTGCAGCAAGATGAAGGGTTGGTAACGGCCGTTGTCGATCAATGGGCTACGTTAGGCATTGACGTACAGGTCAATTTACAAAGTAACCTCACCGAACTGCAACAAACCTTGACTGCCGGTGAATTTGATGCGGCGATTGTTGATGTGGTGCCTGCACTTGACCCAGACTTGTACGATTTTTGGAGCCAGGAAGCAATTGTGCGGGGCCAAAATTATGGCGGCTGGAACAACCGGCGTGCCAGTGAAGCGCTGGAAGCCGCACGGCAGCTTTGGCGATTGGAGGAAAGACGGCCGTTTTACGAATCATTCCTCCGCTTTTACGATGCAGAATTGCCTGCCTTGACACTGTACCAGCATGTAAACACCTACGCGCTCAGCAGCGAAGTCAATCTCGCTGAAATTGGACGAATTGAACGACCACGAGACCGGTATCAAACCTTTGCTCAATGGTTTTTGCTTTACAAAGATGTTACCGTTCGTTGTCCAGCAGAAAATGCAGGCATTGATTCATAGTTTGTAGTTAAAATTTGTTTTGTAACCTGGCGTATTTGCTGAGGGCAATACATCCGTTACACAAAATGCCTATCAACAAATGAATCCTAAGAGTAAACTTTAATAATCAAATACCATTCTTGATTTAAAGTAGACTCTGTTATAATATCGGCAACGGTATGATGATTTGTGGGTTGGGAGCACCCCCATGAAGCTACCGTAATAAATTATTAAGAGCATTAGCCTTGAGGAGAGAGACATGGCAACACTTGGTGGATGGGAATGGGTCATCATTTTGGTGATAGTTCTCTTAGTATTCGGAGTAGGACGTATTAGTAAATTAGGTTCTGAGCTTGGCAAAGGTATCTCAGCATTCAAAGAGGGTGTGAAAGAGGGCCAAGATGATATGAAGTCAGAAGACGAAGAAGAAACAAAATCTGAAAGTTAGTGTGAGTTAAGATGGATAGCGTATTTGGCATTGGATTTCCTGAACTTTTTACGATTCTAATTTTGGCTGGCGTTGTGATGGGGCCAGAACGAATTGGGCGTGTGGCTCGCTGGTTGGGTAAGGTGACTGCACAATTGCAAGCAATTTCCCGTGGGTTTGTGCGCCAGTTGACAACTGAGCTAGAGTCGATTGATGATGGCGGCCAGATGAAAGAGACTGTGAAGGAAATTCAAGACCTACAAAAACAATTGGCAGAGCTACGGGGCGAAATTCGCGGACAGGCGAAGGGCTTTATTACCGATACCAAGTCAACCGTTAATGAACTTGAGCAATCCATCAAACCACCAACATTAGGTAAATTGATACCTGATGACAACGTGTCAGAAGCAGATGAAACATCTGATTCTAGTAATGGCACATCAACAGATAAAGACGAATCAAAGACACCACAGCTGCCAAAGCTTGTGGATATTCCTGACGACCAAGAAGCATGAGCGAAACTTCCCAAATCAGCAACAGTGATAGTGAAGACCGAGGGGCCGAACTGTCCCTCTTGCAGCACCTCAATGAACTCCGCATTCGGTTAACATGGGCTGCGGGCTGTCTAATTGTGACAACAATTCTTAGCTTTGTGTTTGCAGAGCAGTTGCTGTCGCTATTGTTGAACCCCTATGCCCGTACCATTGCTGAAGGGGCTGAATTGCAGCTTTTGGGGCCAACTGAGGGGATCGAGACCTTTTTTAAAGTATCTCTGATGTCTGGTGTGGTTTTGTCGATGCCCTTGATTTTGTATCAGCTTTGGTTGTTTATCGCACCTGGGCTGACTGGAAATGAAAGAAAGTATGTGTACATTTTTGTACCAAGTGCCTTCTTTTTATTTTTAGTTGGTTTGTCATTTACCTGGTTTGTGTTGAT
>QQUD01000530.1 GCA_008501785.1 Chloroflexota bacterium | reverse complement strand
TCGACGACTTCATTGCGGCCGGTGAATGGCTAATTGCTAACAACTACACCCGCAAAGGACGCCTCGCCATCGAAGGCCGCAGCAACGGCGGCTTGCTCGTGGCTGCCTGCATGACCCAACGCCCAGTTTTATTTGGAGCCGTTCACTGTGGCGTACCAGTGATTGATATGTTCCGCTACCACAAGTTCACCGCTGGCCGCTACTGGACCTCCGAATATGGTAACGCCGAAGAAAATGAGGAACAGTTCCACTTCATGCATAAATATTCGCCGCTGCACAACATCAAAACCGGCACAAAATACCCACCGCTACTCATCACATCTGCCGACACAGATGACCGGGTCGTACCCATGCATGCCAAAAAGTTTGCAGCCACCATGCAATCAGCCGATCCAGGCCACAACCCGCTGCTCATTCGCATCGAAACAAAAGCCGGGCACGGCATGGGCAAACCCACACACAAACTCATCGAAGAAGCAGCAGACGTTTACAGCTTTTTATGGGCAACACTGATCAATCAATAGACAAAATCTGGCATAAATTTACATGGGGCAACCACGCGTCTGTACAGCCCCACGATAGGCGAAAAAGCTCAACATCCGCAGGACAAGACGCTGTCTTGACCAGGTGGACAAAACGCTGTTTTGTTCTACGGCTTATTTGAGAGAATTTTGGCCAGAAATGGGAAACTGTTTCATAAATATTTCCGTATAGATTGATAATTACCAAGTCAAAGTACCGATCAAAGAGAGGTTATCATGAAATCGTGCCCCATTTGTTCAGTTCAACTTAACCGCACCCTATTAGACACAAATTTACCAGCTTATAATTGCTCAAACTGTCACGGAATTTGGATTTCTGCAAACGAATATTTGTCCTGGGCTGCTCCGAAATTTGTCTTATCCATTTCCGAAATCAATATTGAACGTGATTTTGATGTCCCTTATCCACTTTCGGACAACAATCAAGCACTTTTATGCCCGGATTGTGGTCGTATTTTGAGGCGTTTCCAGGTGTGGCCAAATATTGAATTTCATTTGGACCGGTGCAGTACGTGCAACGGTATCTGGTTTGACCGATACGAATGGCAAACGTTGCAAACGCAAGATTTGCACAGAAAAATCAATGTCTTCTTTACAGAAACATGGCAAGAAAAATTGAGAAGCGAAGAGATGCGTGAACGCTTTGAGAAAATGTATTTGGAGATATTTGGACAGGAAAATTACCAAAAGATCAAAGAGGTTCGTACCTGGTTGACTGACAATCAAAGTGGAAACAGGTTGCTTGCTTACTTAACAGACAAAGACCCTTACAAAGGGTAAAATCCAGGTTTTTAAACAATTAAGCATCTGAATTTCTTCCTTATCAGATAAATTCGATATAATCCTGAAACTAATTCCGTTAGGAAGACGGGGTAGACTCTTACCCGTAGCCTAAGGAACATGCAAAAGGCGACAGGAAATTAAAGCAACTAAATAAGGAAGAACTTCTGTATGCGGATTTTTATAACTGGTGGGAAAGGACAACTTGGCACAGCATTACAACATCAATTGAGCGAACACGAGGTAACGGCCGTTGACCTCCCCGAACTCGACATCACAAATCGGGAGGCGCTGTTTACGGCCGTTTCCGCAGCAAGCCCCCACCTCATCATTCACTGCGCCGCCTACACCAATGTCGATGGCTGTGTCAAAAACCCAGCACTAGCCTATCGCGTGAACGGCATGGGCACCCAAAATGTCGCATTAGCCGCTCTAGAATTTAATGCCGAGATGCTCCACATCAGCACCAACGAAGTATTCGCCGGAGATCGCCCCGATGGATACGAAGAGTGGATGCCAATGAATCCGATTAACCCTTACGGCCGTTCCAAAGCCGCCGCCGAAGCACACATCCGCCACATCCTCAACCGATTTTACATTGTGCGTACTGCCTGGGTGTTCGCTCCTGGTGGTCGCAACTTCATCCACGCCATTTTAGACCGTGCCACCACCAACGGCCAGCTAAAAGTTGTCACCGACGAGGTCGCCAATCCAACTTATGTCAACGACCTGGCAGAAGCCATCGAAAAATTAATCTACACCCAACAATACGGTATCTATCATTTAACAAATAGTGGCAGCTGCTCCCGCTGGGAATTTGCTAACGAAATTATCAAATTGGCGAGCCTAACCAATATCACGAATGAGCCAATATTGAGCAAGGTGTATAAACGGCCGTCTACACCCCCACCCTACGCCGCTATGCACAACATCACCGGGACCGCCATCGGCATCACCCTGCGCCCCTGGCAAGAAGCCTTGGCAGAATATATGTCAAAACACACGTGACAAATACAATTAATCGCGTTTTCCGAATCGCGACTACTTGTCCCCTTTTTGTAAACCCGTCTCCCATCCTCTATAATTCCCCCATGTTCACCTGGGACAAATCTACACACATCAAAGTGCCGATGAGGAGATTGTTTTTTCATGCTACCCAAACTTGATGTCGATCAAATGGTATCTTTTCTGGTCGGGCTGCTCAATACACATAGCCCAACCGGTGATACAGACCGCGCCATGGTATTTATTCAACAAGCATTTGCAGATGTATTCCCTAACTTAGAGATGACAATGTCGCCCAAAGGGCTGCTCACTGGAACCTTGCCGGGAAAACACCATGACAAACCCCGCGCTTTAACTGCTCACACCGATACGCTTGGCGCAATGGTGCAGCATGTGAAGGAAAACGGCCGTTTACAAATCACGCAGCTCGGTGGCTGGAGTTGGACTTCAGTAGAAGGAGAAGGTGTGACAATTTATGCCACCAGTGGCAAACAGTATCGGGGAACCATCCTACCGACCACCGCCTCGATACACGCCCATACCGGCAAGGCACGTAATGCCATTCGCGATCACACCAACATGGAAGTTCGCATCGATGCTCACACAGAATCAGACTGCGAAACAAAAGAATTAGGCATTCGTGTTGGTGATATCATTGCCTTTGATCCACGTGTTGAAGTAGGGTCAGAAGGGTATATTCGTTCCCGACACTTGGATGATAAGGCAGGGGTCGCCACCATTTTCGGCGCACTGCTTGCCATTCAAGAAGCGGGCTTACAACCGCAACAAGACACCGTGATCCACATCAGTAATTACGAAGAAGTTGGACATGGTGCAGCAACAGGATTTCCCGACAACCTGCACGATTTAATCAGCATTGACATGGCCGTTGTCGCACCCAATCAAACATCGAACGAACACGCCGTCACCATTTGCGCGAAGGACAGCGCCGGTCCCTACCATCTCGGATTACGCCGTGAGCTA
>QQUD01000292.1 GCA_008501785.1 Chloroflexota bacterium | reverse complement strand
TACCAAAGTGCAAAGCATACAGGTGCATTGGGGCATTACAGATGATGACATTTATGCGTCGTATACGCTGAGCGTGGTTGGCTTTAAATAAGAAAACAATGAATTGTGACTGCTACATTCTGTAGCATTCACAATTCATTATTAATTTTTTCTCCCCCTTCTTTTGTGTGTCCAACGTCTCCCAAGTGAGACCATATAAATATTTTTCGAGGTGAATTATGTATCGCTTGTATTCAAGTCGTTCTAAAATCATTTTCATTATCTTTGCCTGCCTGTTGCTAGGCACAATGGCACTCTTGCAAACACAATCAACACGGGTAGAGGCGGCCCCGCCGGATGTGTGGGTTGATTATGAGGTGCATGAACGCAATATTATTCAGGTTAAATTAGTTGATGGAATGGCAGTTCGGGTAGAAAACGGCCGTTTATCCCTCCCCCAATCCACCAACAAAACCGAAAACGACCCCACCCAATCCCTCCCCGCCGGGGAATGGGCGGCTACATTCGAAGACATCCCCGTTGCCACCCTCAATAACTGGCAAAAAACGGCCGAAGCTGAAGTTGACGAAGACATTCCCGATCTTAGCCTCTTCTTCCGCGTCACGCTGCCCAAAGGAATCGAAGCTGCTGAAGCCATCCCTGAGTTTTGGGCCTCACCGCTGGTCGAAGTCGCCTATCCGGTAGATAAACCCATCCAGCCGCCGCTGCCCCCCGACTACGAAACCAGCAATCCCGGCAATTTCAACACCCAATCCAACACCAACATTTACCAGCGCTACCTGGACCCCGCTGCCAACGGTGGCATGGATGTGCGCTACGCCTGGGAAGGAACCGGCGGACGTGGCGCTGGCATCGACATTTGCGATGTGGAGTACGGTTATAATCAACACGCCGACTTACCCGCCATCATTTTACTGGCTGATCCTTCCAAACAATACACAAACGATTTTTATGAGCATGGAACGGCCGTTCTCGGCATGTTAGGCGCAAAAGACAACGGCTGGGGCATCACCGGCATGGTCCCAGAAGCACGACTCCTCTTCTCGCCCGTTACCCCACACAACGGCAGCTTCAACATCGCCAATGCTATCACCCGCTGCATCGACAACCTGAACGCGGGTGACATCATTTTAATAGAACAGCAAGCCGCCGGACGTGACGGCAACTATGTGCCAGTTGAATGGGACCCGGCAGTTTATGCAGCAATTAAAGTTGCGGTTGGCAAAAAAATTGTTGTCGTTGAAGCAGCAGGCAACGGAGATGAAGACCTCGATCACAACTTCTATTTGAGCAGAGGCCATGATCCGTTCACCGCCGCCGAAGACTCTGGGGCAATCATTGTCGGCTCGGCAAAATCAATTTGGACACCCACGCCACGCGCCTGGAATGACGGCTCATCCACCTACGGCAGCACCGTTGACCTGCAAGGTTGGGGGATGCACATTCTGGCTCCTGGTTACGGCAACTACTACAACGACGAAGGCGACAGCCTCAACTACACGCTGTTTAGCGGCACATCCGGTGCATCGCCCATGGTCACCGCCGCCGCTGCCATTGTGCAGGCCAACTACATCGCCAAAAACGGTACCGCCAGCACCCCGGCAACCGTCAAAAGCCTGCTAATCAACACAGGCACACCACAAGCAAATGAAGGGGCAGAACATATCGGCCCCTTCCCCGATTTGCGCGGAGCCATTAACAGCATTTGGAACTTGCCCGAGCCAGTCGCCCCAACCATCACTCCCGGCAGCGGCGATTTCAACATGCCGCTCCAGGTCACCATTGGTTACGGCGACGGTTCGCAAAACAGCACCAACACACACATCCGCTACACCCTCAACGGCAGCGAACCAACATTCGACTCTTTTATCTACATTCCAGAATTAGGTGATAAGATTCATCTGCTTTACGGTGCAACGGTGCGGGCCAAAGCATTCAGCGGCAACTCGTTTGCCGACCGCTTCATCGAAAGTGAGACGGCAACCGCAATCTACACATCCACCACGCCAAAAGTCGCCACGCCAACCATTTCACCCAATGGCGGCACGTACAATCAGGGAACCAGCATCATCATGAGTACCAGCACCCCGGGCGCAACCATTCGGTACCGTACTGATGGGCGAGCACCATCCTTCTTTTATCCCGGTACTGAATACACTGGGCCATTAAATCTAGCTCCTGGCACCTATGAAATCGTAGCGCGTGCCTATAAAGATGGCTACTACAAAAGCGACACCGCCTATGCTGGTGACATCACGATTACCCCGATCACCCTGCCCAGTCCCGTCGTCTATCCAGACGGCGGCACCTTTGCCGGTGAAGTCACCGTTTACCTGGGGTCTACCGTACTCGGTGCTCAAATTCGCTACACGCTCGACGGCAGCACGCCTACCGAATCGTCGGCGCTGTTCACCGAACCCCTCGCACTCACCAGTTCTACCACAGTGAAGGCCCGCATTTACCTGGATGGCTATTCGCCCAGCAATGTGGTCACCAAATTGTTCACGATTGTGGGAGAAGCGAACGCCCCCACCTTCTCGCCCCCCAGCGGCACAACGGCCAACAATAATTTGCAAGTCACGCTGTCAACCACCACGGCAAACGCAACCATTCGTTACACAACCAATGGCGCAGAGCCAACCAGTTACTCGACTGCGTATACGGGTCCATTTAACTTAGGCATCGGCCAACATACTGTCAAAGCAAAGGCATTTTTGCCCGGTGCAAATGCCAGTTCTACATCCACGGCAGCTTACACAGTCTTCAACACATCTATCAATATCGCTACGCCTAAAATCGACCCAATTGGCGGCAACTTTAACGGACCTGTTTTAGTGACCATTACCACAGACACCGCAAACGTAAGCCAAATCAAATACACGCTGGACGCTTCCGATCCAAACACATCTGGAACGGCGCAAGTTTACAGCGGCCCGTTTTTGCTGAATGCCAGTCCGACCACTTACTTTGTACGGGCACGGGCTTACAAATCAGGTGCAAACAGCGGCATGGCGTCGGCCACAATTGTGGTCGTAAATCCGGTTAATGGTCCAATTCAAACACCAACCATCTCGCCTCCTGGTGGTGTGTTTACGAACAGTGTTTCTGTCAAAGTTCAGGCACCAGATTTCTCGACACCATTCAATGTTCGTCGCCTGTACGTGACGAAGGATGGCACGGAACCAGTTGCTAATTTCTCAACATCAGGAAATGGAACAGGGGGCACGTACAATTTCAGCGTCTTCTCGCCGCAAACTGTAAAAGCGTTGTCCGCACAGGCGGGCTGGTTTGACAGTGGCATCGCTGAAGCAGAATTCACGTTTGTGTGTGACACCCCAACGATTACCGAAGGCGGCACGTTTGAAAGCTCAAAGAATGTGAGCATCAGCAGCGGCACCACTAGCGCATCTATTTACTACACAACAGATGGCAGTGAACCAACGACGAGTGACACGAAATACTCGAGTAGTTTCAATGTCACGTCTGACACGGTGGTGAAGGCGATGTGTACGAAGAATAATTATGAGGATAGCGAAACGGCCGTTTCCGTTTTCCTCATCACCCCACCACCCACAGCTCCCGCCATCACCACCCAACCCACCAACCAATCGGTCAACACCTGCGGCACAACAGAATTCAATGTTGTTGCCACCGGTTCCGATCCGCTCACCTACACTTGGTTCAAGGATGGCAATATCATTGGCGGCGAAGATGAGCCGACGTTGACGTTAACGGCCGTTTCCAACAACGACGCAGGCAGCTATCACGTGATAGTTGAGAATAGTGAAGGGAGTGTGCAGAGCAATACGGCCGTTCTCTCCATCCTCACCACCAACGCCACCTGCTCGGTAGCAATCGAGTATAAACTTTACCTGCCAATCATCATTCGGTAGTCTTTGGTCGGATAGTCTGGTAGTCTTGTAGTCAGGAAAATTACGCCTCGGCTACAAGACTATTCAACTACTTGACTACAGGACAAAAAATGAACGAAGCAATCAGACGTGCTTTAAAAACGGACAAGCTCATAGACATCATCACAATTGGCGTGAAATCTGGTCAGCCGCGGACGACGGAGATTTGGTTTATGAATGTAAACGGCCGTATCATCATCTGCGGCACACCCAACACCGATGGCAAAAGCGGCACATACACCCCCCGTGACTGGATGGCAAATTTACTTGCTACACCAGACTTCACATTTTGCTTCAAAGAGTCAATTCACGCCCAACTCGCCGCTACAGCCAAGCCCATCACCGACCTAGCAGACCGCCGCTATTTGATGAGTGCCCCCGCTACCCAATGGTATCGCGATCAAGTCGAGTCGATTGATGATCTCGTCACAGGCAGCCCAATCGTCGAAATATTTTTCAAAGGTGTTTAAAAAAGTAAGTCGAATGGTCCTTAGTCGAATAGTCGGTTAGTCTTCTTTTTCGACTACCCGACTACAAGACCACCCGACTACAAAACTTCCTAGGAGACTTTATGGATTATTTGAAACAATGGTGGGCCAACGATTTGCCTACAGGCGTAAAGTTTGTCTTTTTAGTGCTGCTCGCCAATGCCGTGCCAGCCATCCTCATCTTGATGAGCTTGCCAAATATGACCGAGCAGCTTTTTGTGTGGACCGTCAAGCCTGCAATTAATGCACGTTTGATGGGTGTCATGTACGCAAACGCCCTGCTCTTGATTGGTGTTGGCGTTTTTCAAACCAGTTGGGCGCGTGTGCGTATTATCATGGTTGTCATTACGCTGTTCTCCATCCTGGCAACGGTGCTGACATTCTTTTACCTGAAACCTTTCCTGGCTCACCCCTGGTTTCACCTGACTTATTGGCTGAGTATGTATCTGGTGCTGTTTTTTGCCGCACCCTATGTGTTTGCAACCCATGAGAAAAAATACGGTGGGCGACTGCCCATTCAGATGCCCTTGAATAACGCAGCCCGATTGTTAGCAACCCTATTTCTGATTACCAGCTTAATTTGCAGCCTCACACTACTCTTCCAGGTAGACGCGGTCAATCAAGCATTGCCCTGGACACTGCCGCCGCTGGTTGGCGGACTCATCGGCGTGCTGTTCATGACGCATACCGCCGCCTACGCCTGGGCATTGTGGGATGGCGACTGGCTGCGTGTGCGCCCCATCTTCTGGCAAGCCCCAGCAACTGGCCTGCTATTCATCCTTTTACCTCTGCTGCACCCCTCCGACCTACGCTCCGATGTAGGAAACGCGCTCACACTTTACTACACATTGGCAGGATTAGTCGTCCTAGCCAGTTTCAGCCTTATTATCAGTTATCGCACCACCGAGCAAAAAGTTCCCAGACATGCTTAAACTTTCTATAAATTTGGATGTGATTGGCCTGTTTTTGGCCGGGTTGATCAACACGTTTTTGGCCTTATTTGTTGCGGGGGTCGTTTTTGGGCCTGGTACAGCGGCGCGTCAGGCCGACTTGCTGCTGCGAGCCACCTGGATTGTCGAACACACACTGCGTTGGCAAGCGGGCTGGCTTTTTTGGTTTGCCGTGACGCTTAGTTTTTCATGGAGCTACTATGCGCTGGGTCGGCATTTGGATGCAAAACGGCCGTGGCCTGCGCTGGCAATTGGCTTGGCAATCGTCGCGGCCGCTGTCGATATTATTGGCGTGCTAGTTAATCTAATTGTCTTGCCTGATTTAGCACAGGCACTGATCAACACATCTAATGGGGCAACTGAATCGCTGCTGGTCATTTTCCAATCCATGGAAAGTCTAGCGAATGCCTTGACCAATGTCACGGCCTTTGGTCTTTATTCAGCTGCCGGACTGCTGCTGCTTCCGGCCGTTTTTGCAACGCACATCTATCCGCGCTGGTTAGCTTGGTTGGGTGTAGCTGAATGGGGAATTGCACTTATTGCAACAACTTTACTTGTATTGGCACCTGGACTAGCAACTGGCCCTTTGTTGATAAGTTTCGCCCTTTATGCACCCTGGGTTTGGGGAAGTGCAATCTGGCTGTTACGAGACAAACGGCCGTTTCCATTAAAGGAAATTTTCGTCTTTAGTCGAGAGGTCCGGTAATTTGGTAGTCGATTTGAGGTATTTTTATGAGTTTTGTTTGTGTGGAATGTAAACGGCCGTTACTCACCATCTCCCACAGCATCGAACTCGGCTCCGATGGGCGTGATGACGAATATTCATTGCAAACAGTAACTTGCAAAGGATGTGGCATCACCTGTGTTGCCACCTATCGTGAATCGCGCAGAGGTGCCAGTGATAGCTGGGAGCATCTCGCGTACAAGATGACAGAAAAAGCCTACAAACAATTAGTTTCACAATTGCACGCCTGCCCGGAGCCTAAAAAACATAAATGTACGTGCGATGCACATACCAAGTTTAAAGTCTATGAGAGGGGGTATTTAAACCCTCTCTCAAAAATTGTGCATGATGCGGCATTTTTCCACCTAAAATTGTAAATGTTCAGATCACCAGTGCCAGTACATATGTTCATTCCCATGACACTTCACATTTCGTATGTATAATGTAGAATGAACTTTATTATCTTTCATCCAAGTAAATTACAAAAAGATTTTTTAGATAAATGGACAAAGCAATGTGAAAAACCGATCCCAACCTGAGCTGCGAAAATTTGTTGCACCTGAATTCGTTTTTGGCATCGATGCTCGTTTACTTGCCGGACAATATGCACACAATTTCGGCGCACGTAAAGCACTCATCGTAACAGATGCAGGTGTAACCGCTGCAGGATGGACGGCAGACATCATGAAAAGTCTTGAGGGTGCTGGAGTAGCCTACACAGTATTTGACAAAGTAACACCCAATCCACGTTCTGAGGAAGTGATGGAAGGAGCCGAGCATTACCATCGCGAACAATGCAATATCATTGTGGCGGTCGGTGGGGGTAGCCCAATGGACTGTGCCAAAGGTATTGGCATTGTTTGTTCCAACAAACAGCATATATTAACCTTTGAGGGCATTGACCAGGTAGAAATGCCAATGCCTCCACTGATTTGTATCCCCACTACGGGAGGAACAGCCGCAGATATTTCTCAATTTGCAATCATTTCAAACCGCCAGGAAATGGTCAAGATCGCCATTATTAGCAAAGCTGTTATTCCAGATGTAGCCCTGGTTGATCCGCAAACATTAACAACAATGGACCCATACCTTACGGCCTGTACCGGAATAGATGCGCTCGTGCATGGTATTGAGGCCTTTGTTTCTAATGCACATTCCCCATTCACTGACATGCATGCGCTAGAGGCCATCCGACTTATTTCTACGTACATCGAAGAGTCTGTAAAAGTGCCACTAGATTTAAAACTGCGACAAAAGATAATGAGGGGCAGTTTAGAAGCTGGATTGGCCTTTTCTAATGCCAGCCTGGGTGCCGTTCATGCGATGGCTCACAGTCTGGGTGGATTATTAGATTTACCTCATGGCGAGTGCAATGCCATGTTGCTTCCTCATGTTTTTGCCTTTAATCATGCAAAATCCACGAACCGATATCAACAAATTGGTAAAACGATGGGTCTGGATATGCATGGCATGAAAATAAAAGAGCAGAAAAAAGCGATTTTTAATGAAATTGAACGACTGCGACAGGTAGTTAATGTTAATCGAAAATTAGCAGATGTTGGCGTAGGCTTGTCAGATATTCCTATTCTGGCACGCAAAGCGATTAAAGATGCTTGCATGGTGACAAATCCTCGTCAACCCACACAAAGAGATATTGAACTTGTCTATGAAGAAGCCCTCTAACCCGTCTGACAATTGGGACAACATGCGCAATAAGATAATCGGATTAGGTGAGCGCTCCCTACGAAAAAGCTACTATCCCGAACTGCTGCGACAATTGGAAGCGACTCGTCAAAGTGAAGAACTATTTCGATTATTAGCAGATAACACACATGATGGTGTACTAATTATTGAAGAAAACATTATCAAGTATGCCAATTCCCGTCTCGCTGAAATCCTTGGGGACTCGCATGACGATTTATCGAAAAATGCAATGGTGTCTATTTTGATTGCACAAATCAACACAGACTTTTCGCATCATGGCAACCCTACAATTACCGAATTTTGGATTACACGACCAGATAAAAACAAGCGATTTTTGCATGTGCGCCATTTTCATCTGCAAGTAGCTGAAAGGCCCGTTCGTTTGTATATCATGGTTACAGATTTGACTGCCCATAAGCGGCGCGAGGAAGATCTCGAGCGACGTGTCCACGAACGCACTAGTGAATTACAAAAGGCGTACCAAAAGTTGAAAGAACTCGATCAACTAAAAAATGATTTTATCTCTAATGTGTCGCATGATTTGCGAACCCCACTCACGAACATTCAGCTTTATGCACGGCTGTTGGAACTAAACAAGAAACCTAAGAAACAAGCTCATTATTGGCAAGTTCTAAATGCGGAATCGGCACGATTGGAAACACTAATTGAAGATTTGCTTGTTTTGTCTAGTCTGGAACACAGTCGTTTTCCACAAAATATAGAAAAAACAAATATTCACCAACTTATTGCCCAGGAACTCAAAGCACTTCAAGCACGAATAAAAAGCAAATGTGTGGTTGTAAAACATCAACCACCTTCTAATTTACCATCTCTGCTTATCGAGCCACATCGGATCAAACAAGTATTTACCAACTTATTGGCAAATGCGCTCACTTACACAATTGAGGGCGGCAACGTTTGTATTTCATATACGGCCGTTTCCCTCCAAAATAAGCCCGCTGTTTGTATCAAAATCCAAAACGATGGACCATCAATTATGCCCACAGACCTACCCCATCTTTTTGAACGTTTCTACAGGGGTGAAAATGCGCTTGCGACAAAATCACATGGTTCAGGATTAGGGTTAGCAATTTGTCAGCAGATTATAGAGCAGCACTATGGCAAAATCACCATAAATAGTAACGAGAGCGATGGAACAATTGTCGCCGTCTGCCTCCCCCTATCCCAGAATTAAGCACAATATCTATTTTGTTTAATGCTTATGTTAACACAATGGACTGAGTATATATATCGGACTAGACCAGGCCATTTGCCCATCTGATTGAGTTGCTTTCACAAAATAAGGCGTATAAGTCGCATCTGGAACAAAAACCGTCTTTTTTAACGTTAGTGAATGTGTCGTCAAACTGGTAGGATAGGTCTCTACGACAACCTGCATATCGACCCCTCCAAAATCAAAAACCTGCCTGGGATTAGCCTGCGTTAATTCTGCTAAATTCACAGTGACTGTACCAACAGCCGATTTAAAAACAATCACGCCCTGGCGAGCATCGCTAAGACGCAAGTCCAGACCATCACGATCCCCTGTGGTTCTGCTGCGAAACGCAATTTCCTGTGTGGATTGATGGGTAATGCCATCTACCACCATATCAAAAGCGAAGAGCTTCGCCGATTCGATCTGACATCCTTCCACCCGAATTTCACCATCCCACGTCACACGCCGCTGACGCCCCCGTTCCCGGCTCCCCTGCCAGCTAATCCGAATTTTATTTGATTGCGCCAGCGTCTTAAACGCTGCTGGACGCACCTCCTCAATGATTTCTTTGCCTTGAAACAGTTGAAGCGATTCCAACGGTGCTGTTCCAACCACATTTGCACGAAAATCAATAGGGTTTGAGGGATTGGCAAGAACCGTCCCCATTGGGTGTTCATTTGCCGTAAAATCAAGAATCATCCTGGCGCCGGTTGTGCCATAACATCGCCGCTCTCGCAGCGCATCAAAAACCGCATCACGGGTTAATGAGTCTGCCAGCACACAGGTTAAGCCATTTTCAATGCCAAAATCGGCCATGCCTGCCCCTTCAGCACCAGGTCGCCCGTGATGTCCGTCACTGTTGCACATGACACCAACAATGTAACCTTTGTCAAACGCATCCCATAACATCCACTCAAACACACCCCAACAGGAGACCACTTCCACCAACCGCACCAAATCATGGTCAAAATAATCGCGGATGTTGGCATAGCGACCGCCCACATGAGCACAAACCAGCACATCTGTAAGCGGCACATTCTCTTTCATCTTTGCAAAAAAGCGGTCTGCGGGATGGGCGGGCGATATCTCTGTTTCTGGCACTTCAGGTACAAGCCAATGGGATGAGCGTAAAATAGGCTGACCTTCGTTCCGATAAATCACATTAAAATCACCCCCTGCTGGGGAGTTAGCAGACCATTCATAACCAGGAAAAACCACAAACCGACCATCTTGATGATACTTTTTTGTTGTGTCGTTGAGATGCTGCCAATAGGCATCTCTAATTTGGAAGTCATTCCCCTGATGACTAGCAAAATCTAGTCGGGCCATGTCACGGCCGAATGTAAAATATTCATCTTCGCTGCCAGTGCCAACGGTCTCTTTGGTTTGGGCGTGTAAATCTCCCCAATATTTTTGGTAAGTTGGCGTATGTTCCAAAAATTCGATGGGATTTGAGCGACATGAAAATTGATCGCTAGAAAGGTGTAAATAACCAACACCTGGCTCTGATACCGTCAGCTTATCATCCTTAACCACGCCTTTTCCACTACCCATCCATTCAAAAGAGATATTCTCAGGTGCTTTTGTAGGATTGCGCCATTTATCTTCACCTTTCACAAATAGTTGAACCGGTTTGTTGACCATGGCTTGTGACGGCAAAAGGCAAACTAGCGAACTGATTTCTGCTGGAACAATGCGAATTTGTGGTGATGTGGGAATGCGGCGCGGGTCGCAGCCGTTTGTGGGATCAACAAGTGTACGAAACTCAAATTTTGATTCCTGGTAGGTTTGCGCTCGTATGCCAGGTGAGCCTTGACTCGTATCACCAAGGACGATGGTAACTTTATTGTCAGGATTGAGTGAACCATCATAGATGTCAATGACAATGCACTTATTCCACGGCCGTTTATACCCCTTCGGCTGCCAGGAAACGCGCAGCTTTGCTGGTCCATCCGTAACGACAGTCGTGTATCCAGATGCTTTCGAGTGTGTAAATTGAGGCACTTCCCAATCTGTGACCAACGGGAATGCAATTTTAATTTGTCCACCGGAGTCAATGCCATAGCTTCCTACGATGTAGGTAAGTGTCCAGGTACCAGTACTGCCAGCAACAACATCATCTGTTGGCGTGACGGCAATCGTTCCCAATCGTTCTGACAATTTTTTATTGTTCATGTTCTGATTTTTCCTCATGTCTACGCTCCCACCAAACTTCAGTCCCCTTCAATTCTATCACGACTTGGTTGGGTGGGAGTTTGGAGTTCGTTATAGGCGGGGCGGATGAGAACGGCCGTTTCCGCACCTTGTTTAAACTCACCGAAAGAGGCTAACCAAACGTTCAATCGCAAAACCGACAACACCACCAATTATCATACTTCCCATACCCAAAAGTGCCGATCCGAATACATTATTATGCCCCCATCCTGTTTCAGCCGACAGTCTCAAAACAAAGCCTATTGCACCCAAAAAAGCGCCAGCATAAGTGAAAATTAGTTTTCTCTTAGTCCATTTCATCTTTTTCTGAGAGAAAAGAAGAGCTATAGCACCACCCAAAGCAATTACTATTAAATTATATCCAAGCAAACTTTCTCTACTATTTCCACCGCCGGTAGCAACCACAGCAGCTGCAATAAAAAGCACTAATGAGAAGAGTAACGTGGCAATGATTGCACCAACCACAGAGTAAAACAGCGTCCAACGTGGGTTCAGAATCTGAAAACCTGATATTTTAGGTATAGTTTGCAATTGAAGCACATCATTTTTAGATTTAGGTGATAGGTTAAGCTTTGTTAAACGTTGTTGCGCCTTTATTGAATCGGGATTAAATAACAAAATCCGCTCTAATATTTCATTTTTCTCTTGTGCATCTGCAGCAGCATTTTTGCAGCCTCCCGATCTCCCCACATCGATGCATCTGGAATCACAAATTATCAAACTTATTAGCTGATCTCCAGGGTATTCGGCTCCCCTTCTTTTTAGTAGATTCTTACAAAGATCATATCGAAAGTATAAAAAATCGTGATTTTACAGGTCGTTGCCAGCGATTGTTATCGTCCTTCTAAACAAACAATCCTTGAGTGCATAACTCATCTAAAATGAAACCAATGTGCCGTAGAAAGGCATTAGCCGCCGCTGCACCACTCGATGCAAAGACTGGTAAGGGCGAGGATTTCCTGTCATGTGTAGAATTGATACAATTGCATCGTTTATGGATTAATCCTGGTTTAGGGTTTGTGATGGTAACGGCCGTTTTCCTCCTTCCTCCCCTGCAAACCTGAGAAGCTTGTATGATTTTAAATAGTTGCTATTTGCTGCTGAAGCACCTATACTGATCCTTGTCTGTTACAAACAAATTCAATAATCCTATTGCAACCAATCATATCCAACGCATCTCATTGCGAAAATTTTGTAGGGTCCACCCTTCGCAAGGAAAACATAAACCAAATCTGGTGCTTGGCAGAACCGGGTTTTATCTCTATTCGTTGAAACCTTGCTGTTCAATAAGGAAGTCGAGATGTCCTCAAAAGAACAACCTCACAAAAATGAAAAAATAAAGTCAAAACAATCAAACCCGAACCCCAATTCCAAAGAACTTGAAACAATTGCACATCAATCACCCATTGGTAACGTCATTCAACGTGCAATCATAGACCCACAAACCTTGACACCGAGCGATTTGCAGCAATTACACCGCACAATTGGGCACCAAGCGGTGAGTCAATTTCTGGATCAATCGGCACTGCAACAACCCCTGCAAAAAAAGGAAGTGGTGCAAAGTGAGCTTCCGAAGCCTAAGCTCACGACACTTCAACGTCAGGAGAAGCAAGATGTGTTCTTCCGACAGGGGGAACATTCTTTGGCACCCAAACCAACACCCAATCCTGAACATGTGGTTCAAAGAGTCTATTTAGACCAAGGACA
>QQUD01000693.1 GCA_008501785.1 Chloroflexota bacterium | reverse complement strand
CTTACGACAAGAAACACACCAGGGCTTGAGCCACGACAGTTGCTGGTCACGCGGATTGGCTTGGGGGCTATATGGATTTGCTGAAGCGTATCGCTGGACGGATGATGCAGTGTTTTTGCATACAGCACGGCACATTGCCAGGTACGCGATTGCCAACGCACCCGAAGATAAAGTGCCATTTTGGGATTACAACAGCCTGGACATTCCCAATACCTATCGAGATTCGTCGGCGGCATCGGTGATTGCGGCGGGGTTGCTGGAATTAGCCTCTGGGGAAACGGATGCAGCGTTGGCTGCACAATGGCGAGCTGAAGCCGAAGCAATCACGGTGTCGTTGTGGGAGAACTATTCGACGAGGGAAACAGCCACTTCGACTGCGCTCAGTGCAGGCGTTCCTGCCATTCTGCTTCTAGGCTCCCGCTCTGTGCCGCATAATTTGATGAATCACCCGTTGATTTATGGGGATTATTATTTTGTGGAATCGGTGCTGCGGTTGCTTAAACCGGAGTTGGTTGAAGGGGTTTTTACGCGGATTTTGTTGAGTGTAGGGTAGCCGGAAAAGAAATAATGATTTGTGAATAATCAATTGTGAATTGTGAATGAAGGGGTTTCGTGATGAATAATATAGAGTTTGCTGGTACTGGCGTGCAGGTTTCGGAGATGTGTTTGGGGACGATGATGTTTGGGGACCGGTGTGATGAAGCAGAGTCGGCGCGGATTTTGGAAACGGCCGTTTCGCAAGGCACCACATTCATTGACACAGCCGCCGCCTACTGTGGCGGCGTCACCGAAGAAATTCTCGGACGCATCATCAAAGGGAAGCGAAACGAGCTGTTCATTGGTACAAAAGTGACCAAAAATACCAATGCTGATTGGATTGCGCAAAGCTTGGACGAAAGTTTGGCGCGGTTGCAAACTGATTACGTTGATTTGTTCATGATTCATTGGCCGCGCGAAAATATGTTGATTGAGCCAATGATGGAAACGCTAAACAACGCCGTGAAGGCTGGCAAAGCACGATACATTGGCTGCTGCAACTTCCCCGCATGGCTGTTTGCGCACTGTAATGCCGCTGCCGAACGTAATGGCTGGGCCAAATTTGTGAACAATCAAATTCCTTATAACCTCATCGAACGCGGTGTTGAAGTTGAAGTGATTCCGCAAGCGGCTGCTGAAAATATTGCAATTACAACCTATCGTTCACTTTGTTTGGGCCTTTTGGCAGGAAAATATCAACCTGGCCAATCGATTCCCACTGATTCTCGTGGGCAAAGTGACAAGCGGATTGCGGCATGGCTAGAAAAATACGGGAATGCGATTAGCGGATTCCATGCTTTTGCGGCTGAGCACAATTTGCATCCGGCACAGTTGGCGGTTGCCTGGGTACGCCATTCTCCTGGGGTTGCTGCGCCTATCGTGGGCGTTAGTTCTGAACGGCAGTTGCAAGCGTCGATTGATGCGTTTGATGTGGTGCTTTCGGATGCTGAGTATGAAGCGTTGACGGGGTTGTTTGATACGGTCGTTAAGGAAGAATCAGGCGGCAATTTCGCCAATTTGCGGCGGATGACGACGCTGGTTAAATAGGCTTCGCCGAGGGCTGATGAACGTTAAGAAAATAAAACGGTAATAGGGAACTTGTCATTCCCGCGCAGGCGGGAATCCATGACGTAGTCGAGTAGATTCCCGCCTGCGCGGGAATGACAGGGCCACATTTTGTAGTTTTCTATTACCTGATTATTTATTTAACTTCCATAAGCCCCCGGCTACGAGATGAAAGCCCCGCTGGGGCGTTCACGCCCTGGCGAATGCGGCGAGAAACCAAGCTCGGGGGCGACAAAAGGGCTGCCCCAATAAAAATCAAGGTGTAAGATGAAAAATCCAATAAAAAATGTTTTGGCGCTATTCGTGTGCCTGTTGTTGCTTGCTGGGTGTCGGGCAGATGAGGTGGAGACGGTTGATGTAACAGAAACGGCCGTTCCCACACAACCTGCTGTGGAAAATACGGCCGTTTCCGAGGAATCCGCTCCTACAGAAGAACCTGGTGTGCAAGAAGCGACTGCGGAAGAAGCAATCGCGGATCCCGAGCCAATCCCCGTTCTCAGACCCATTGAGCCATCCGGTTCGATTAGCGATCCTGCGGACCAAATGGGCGAATATATGGCCGAAGGGATATTTATCAATCATTTCGATAGCGATGACATCGGGAATTGGCAAGGGTATTCACAAGATAGTGAAACCACCATCACCAGTGGCGACCCGCCAGCAGGGTACATCAGTTCATCCAACTGGCACGCCAAGCAAACCGACAAATGGGTGCTGCCAACAGATGGTTTCGTGCTAGAAACGGACGAGATCATCTTTGGGGATGGGGCTGCGCGCTGGTCTGATACCGTTGAAAGCACGCGCATTACCACCACCGACATGCCCACCGATTGGAGTGACTACATGTTCCTCACCTTCTGGGCCTATTCAGGAACCGCCAACGATGTCGGTATCGAAATTGCCATCTATTCGGAATTGGACAGTACCAGCAGCGATGATTATTACAAAAAAGAGATCATCATTGATTGGGAAGGATGGCGGCTGTTTGAAATTCCGCTGCATGAATTCCGGGCCACGCGTGAACCGGTGGGTTGGCACAAAATCGACTATATCAAAATTGCTTCCAGCGGTTGGGGGCACACACCAGACCCTACAACAGAACTCATTTTTGATGAGATGAAGCTCTCCAATGTGCGTATTGGTCCCAAATTGGCAATTGATATGGACACCAATATGGAACATCCCTATCTGATGTTGAATGTGGCTGAAATCGCCGCCATTCAGGACAAAGTCGCTAATTACGAGTGGGCACAATTGGCCTTCGCTACATTGCAGGCAGGTGCTGATAATTGGCTGAATCAAACCATTGAAGTACCAGAAACGGGCGGCGGATTTTACCATGCTGATGATGCACTTGCTTATGCAATCACTTCTCGGCATTATGAATTAGCTGATGGGGCGCGTGATTTAGCCCTGATGTATCAGTTGACGGGCGATCTTGTTTATATGGAAAAATCGAAAGAGATTTTGCTGGCTTATGCCGACAGCTATCTTTCGTATGAAATCCATGATAAAGCGGGGCGCACAGGGGAACAAGCCAGCGCAGGTGGACGCGCAACTGCGCAAAGCATCAACGAAGCACGTTGGGTGATTCCATTGGCGTGGGCATATGACCTGATTTATAACGAAATGAGTGAGGTGGAAAGAACGGCCGTTTCCGACCAAATTTTACGTCCGGCTGCGGAGCTGCTCATGCTCAACAACGAAGGCCGC
>QQUD01000067.1 GCA_008501785.1 Chloroflexota bacterium | reverse complement strand
ATGTAAAGCATAGATTGGAACAGCCAGTGAAGCGCAACACCCACAATCGTCCAAGACATCAGCCAACGAACTATTTTCAGCTCAGCACTTTGTGCATATTTATTTGTAAAGTCAGGTGCTTTTTCTCCATTCATAATCCGTTCCTATCCGTTTCCAAATATCTGAGCCGATGTCTGCCACTGGTAATGTGTTGGAAAGCATCAGCAAATCATAATCGGCAGCAATACGACGAAATGCACTTAATCGAGCATCCAGTCGCCGGTCAAAGACCATATCTGCGCGCCGTTCTCGAATCGTTGGCGCATCTAGGTCTAGCAAAATGATTTGGGTCTCATTCGGCAGCAAGCGCTGGTAAAGTCTACCTGGTAGCTGCTGATGTAAACTTTCGTCATCAAACGCCAGCGCCATGTCAACCAACATGTCCAGCACAAATCGCTCACACACAATGTCTTCGCCACGCCACAGTGGTAAATACACTTTCCGCAGCGCCGCCAACGACGCATCGAGCAGTAGTACCCAGGGAAACACCCAGCGCATCAACAGCGAATCACGAAAATCCCAATAACCATGCCGCACACTGCCGGTATCTTCATACCAGCTCATACCCCGCCATCGTGCATAAGCCAACAGCGGCAAACTAAATAAAAATGGAAAACGCAGCCAAAGATGACGCGGAGTCGCCCCAACAGCTTCAAGTTGTTGCAGAAGCAGTTCTGCCTGGGTGCTTTTGCCTGTGCCGTCGCAGCCGGTGATATAGATGAACAACGGCCGTTTCTCCCCCACCGCTACATCGTTTGAATTAATTGTGACCATTCCACTCCTACCTGCTGCCATCCACGAACGGAAGGCTGCTTGATTTGATTGTTTGCACGCAGCGCCAAAACCGCCTCCGTCAAGCTGTTCGCCAAAGACACCTCATTCGCTGGCTGTGCTAGATAATGTGATCCATCCGCAACCAGTTCCGGCAAACAGGCAATTTGGGTCGTGACTACCGGCTTGCCCAACGCCTTCGCTTCTAACAAACTCAACGGCGCATCTGACGGCACCAATTCAAAAGGCAGCGCCACAATGTCTGCTGCCGCGATGTGATCCACTAGGTTTTCGGGGGCTAAATAGCCGCTGATAATCTGACTACGCCCCTGCATGGTTTGCTCATTGAGCAAATGGCGCAGGCTGGCATCTTCTGCCATCAATTCATCGGCATGGCGGCGGCTCAAAATGAGAAGTTTGAGTGCGGGAACGGCCGTTCCCACCCGCTGCACCGCCTTAATCAGCGTATGCAATCCGCGCAATGGTGCCGGAGAACCAAAATAGAGCACCACCATGTCAGACTGTCCATACCCTAATTTTTGTCGCAGTTGAGTGTTGTGAGTAGAACGGCCGTTTTTCCACACCTCATCCACACCGGGCGCAATCACCGAAATAGGCAAGCTGCTCAATTGAGATTTTTGCAATTGATAGCTTGTTGTATGCGTTTGCACCACAAGCTGTTCTAACCGTTCATTTTGAGACGCCATTTGGCGCAGCAACCGCTTCGGCAGCAGCGTACCAACCGTGTGGATGCCGCTTAATTGACGTTCCACCACAAGCCGACGCACACCAATTCGTGCCAGGTCCGCCTTCTCATAAAGAGGGCTTGTAAAAATCCCAACGACCGGCACATCCAAACCTGGGTCAAGTCGCTGATGCAAAAAACTGGTCAACCCGATATGCCACAAGACGACATCTGGCTGAACAGCGGCAATCGTTTGTGTGAGCTGCCAATTTTTTTGCCACTGCGGATTGCTGACAGATGGAATTCGATGCAGGTTTGGGTCAGAAACGGCCGTTTCTCCCGTCCCCCCATCCGTAATCACTGTCACTTGATGCCCTTGCCGTCGCAGCTGATTGGCAACTTCGCTCAAATAACGCCACGGCTGTAATCGCAGATGACGCGCATCGAAACCACCTGTGACCAGACAAACCGATTTATGGCTGCGGGCTTCACGCATTTGCCAGCACCTCATGATTAGAAGCCGTTTGTTGCAGCAAAGATTCGTAACACGCCACATAGTTGCGGCTAATCACATGCCAGGAGTAACGATTTTCAATCGTTTTGTGGGCAAATTTACCCATCGTGGCTGCAAATGATGGCTGCGTGATAAGATGTTCCACAGCTTTAGCCATTTCCGCTGGTGCATGTGCAGGCACTAATAAACCATTTTCACCATGTTGAATCACATCCAATGCGCCACTAACGGCCGTTGTCACCACCGGACGCCCGCAAGACATTGCCTCAAGCAAAGCCGTTGGCAATCCTTCATAATGAGCAGCATGGGCATATCCGGTCGCCCCTCGGTACAAATTGATGAGCCGTTTGCGATCCTCAACATGTCCCAACAGCTTGACACAGTTGAGTAAATTTAGCTCGCGAATTTCATGTTCAAGTTCACTTTGCAGCGGACCTTCGCCAGCAATTAAAAACCGATAGTCTGGGTATTTTTTGTGGACAATGGCGGCACATTTCAATAAATCCTTCAATCCCTTTCGTGGCGCTAATCGACCAACAGTCAAAAAGTATGGATATTTCTTGTTTACGTCAAATGGGACAGGGGAAAATTGTTCTGTATCAACACCATTTCCTAAAACATGCACAGAACGGGCATCAATTGCATAAGCTCCTAATTCTTGCGCGACGCTGCTGGCAACGGCCGTTATCGCACCAGCCTTTGCAAAAATACCCTTCTCAAGCTGGTAGCTCACCGGAGCCTGCAACCGTATCAACAACCCTAGCAAGTTTGTGACAGGAATCGAACCGGTATCCGCTTTCATTGGTGTATGCACCGTTACCAGTGTGGGGCGTCTTGTGTTCAGTTGCTTGACCAGCGGTGTGTGCAAATGAAAAAGATCGATTTTACCTTCTAACTGCTGTACCAGTCTATCAACAAATACCCCATGCAAATGAACATGTATGGGATACACAGGTAAAAAGGCAGGCCGCCAGATATGAATACCATCGACGCACTCATGCTGCGTCTCCTTAGCGCCGCCCCGCGTAATAATATGCACGGTATGACCTTGCTTGGTTAAGTAACGTGATAAATTCCAAACGTAGAACCCCATTCCTTCGCGTGGGGGAAAAGGTAATGACATGACCATTCCAATACGCATTTGTTTTAATCCTTTAAACAGCTGTTTCCCAATCAGTTAACTGCTGCTGCACAGCGTTAACCAATTGAAGATTATTCTGTAACCCAATTTGATAGTTGTTGATGGTTGATAATGCGTGTCGCAGAGAGCTTGCGGTGGGGTCAAACACGGCAACGGCTCTGTCTTGTTCTGACACGGCTTTCGCGAGCTGCAATTGATGATCGTCAATGTGCTCACCATATTTTTTTATACGAGGTACCACAATCAATGGGGTTTGTTTTTGCAAACCTAAAATAACTGCGCCAGCTGCTGCATGGGTAATCAGGACGCGTGCATCTGCGGTAAGCTGCTCCATTTCCTCGCTGGTTGCCCATTTAAAATGTGTCGCATACATTGGCTCGTAGGTTGAACTTCCGCGCTGGATGATGATTTTTTCATCCCAGGTGGTTGCGAGTTGGTCAACGGCCGTTACCAACCGATCAAACCCTGCATCATGCGTGCCCACCGTTACAAAAATCATATGACCGCTCCATGACATTCTGCTTTTTCGCTGCAAATCGTCAACAATTGCGGCCATTGCACCCAAAATCGGTCCACAATCGGCATCACCAATCGACCTGTTAACGAAAGATCATCTGTGCGGCACCAGCTTTCAATAAAAATCGTTCTTATACGCAGCAGCCATCCCCACACCATAAACGGCAGTGCAATCTCTGCACCTAGGCTCAAAATGACATCCGGTTTTTCACGCCGCAAAATAGTCGGTGCCCAAAGCATTGCTTTGGCCATACGCCAAACATTCATGCCAATATTTTGAGTAAAATAGGCCCGCGTTAAACTCATAACAGTGTTGTCACGGCTGCTGTGATAGGTGACAAAAAAGCAGTCGTGCCCAACAAAAGCTTCCATAATTTGCAATGTTTCGGTTAAATGCCCGCCATGCGAGCAAACAAGACATATTTTCATAATGATTGCTCCTCACCACCACACAAGATTACAGAGTACCCAATGAACAAACCCAAACATGGGATCAAACAGGTAATGTGCTATCTTTGTCGTTGTGCCTTGTCCAGTTTGCTCAAATGCCAACTGATGCGTCAACCCATTCAATAATTCTCGATCTCGAACACGGCGACTCATTTGTGTCCTTTTTCGCTTAACAATAATCATCGGAACCTTAGACAACACCGCCGTATATGCTTTGAACTTGTTCATAAAATGCTGCCGGTCGTTCAACAGCACGAAAGCCCAGGTAATCATTTCTGCAGCCAAAAGCACCGGTATGAGCGCAAAGAGCGTGCGCCATCGCCAAATTTTCAGCAGCATCACATAGCGGTTCAGTTCCTGGTAAAAGATTTTGTGTCGCCCCATTCGCAAAGTGTAATCGTGATAAACGACGGATTGCGGCACGTACAAGCAGCTAAAACCGGCCAACTGCGCACGTAATGAAAGGTCCGTATCTTCCATGTAGAGGAAAAAGTCGGCATCAAAGCCGCCCAACTGGTCAAACAACTCACGCCGCATCGCAAATGCTGCACCAGAGACGGCAGAGACAACGGCCGTTTCCGCAAACGCATCCACCGACTCCCCCATCCCCCGGCACAGCGTCAGGCCAGAAACATGAACATCATTTCCGGCCGTATTCAAGCACAGCGGATCATTCATGAGCGCAATTTTTGGGGTGGTCATGCCGATGTTTGCATTGACAGCCAGGGGCAGCAGCAGCGAATCAAGCCAGCCAGGGGCCACACAGGTATCTGGATTGAGAAAAACAAGATACGTTCCCAGCGCAACCGTTGCTGCCAGATTATTTCCCGCACCATATCCGTTATTTTGATTTTTGATAACCTGCACCTGAGGATAGTTGTCAATCACATAGTCAGCACTGCCATCATCCGATTGATTGTCAACCAGAATCAGCTCCACATCGCGGCCGCTATGTGCCAAAACAGATTGTAGGCAGACGTCGAGGTGTGAACGGCCGTTATAGTTCACCACAATCACGCTAGCCGTAGGGATTTTTGCCCGTTTTTGCCAATCTGCACGAGTGGCTAAAGATGAAAAAACCAATGTGTTTAACATAACAACCTCACCTAAACCCGATTGTCTGTCATATTAATAAGCATGCTTCGGATCGAATGTAGAATAACTCCGGTAGATACCGCAATATTGCCAATAATAAACAGCAAAACGCTGATCAGCGCATATCCAATGGCTAATTGCTGTGTCGTTCGGAAAATGTTCGCCACCCACATGCCCCAGACAATTCCAGATAGCAGCATCACCAAACCACTCAACCCAAAAAACAACAAAGGTCGATATTGTCCAGCCAGCCGCATCACCCCATTCAGCACCGTCAATCCATGCGCCCATACAGAACGTTTCGGCGCATCATGGTAATAAATGGTGATGGGGACTTCTACCAGCTTAAGATTATGCTCACCCGCAATAAACTGCATTTCTGACTCAACAGAAAAGCCGGCCGAACTGAAAAAGAGTTTTTCTAATGAAGTAGGGGAAAATGCACGGAATCCGCTTTGGGAGTCGGTAACGGCCGTTCCCGACACCTGATTTGTCAAAAAATTGAAGGCCCAATGCCCCCAAATTCGATGCTGCGGCACTTCACTTCGGTTAACCAGATACCGTGACCCAATCACAATATCTGCTTGTTGACGGATAACAGGTTCAACAACTGCAAGAATTTCTTCTACATCATGCTGCCCATCCGCATCAATTGTGACAACAACATCGGCACCTAAATTACGGGCATAGGAAAAGCCCGTGTTCAGCGCCCCCCCTTTCCCTTTGTTTGTTTCATGTTGAACAACTAATGCCCCGGCGGCAACCGCCACATCAGCCGTCTTATCGCTAGACCCGTCATCAACAACGACGACAGTATCCGCATAACTTTTTGCCTGTACAACAACACTACCAATAAAACGTTCTTCATTGAATGCAGGAATGACAACGACTACCCTGCCAGTGCTAAACGTTTGTGCTTCCGTTACAACGTTCTGCTCCAATACAATAGACATCTTCACACTTATCCTTGATTGATTAGCACATGGAATTATTTAAGTATTCGTTTGTAAAAAAATGATTACAAAACCCTAAGCTCTATAAATTTTCACCTCGCATTAGCATCTGAATGAAACATTTTTGGTTCAATCTTGATGCTTACTCTGCTCATGTTTGAAACTACGAATTGCACCTTACGAACTTTCTTACGATCACTGTCGCCACCCCCTTAAAAAACAATCATTTCACGAGCCATTCACGCCCTTTAGACCCTAAGTACTACCACAAAACCACGATTTCCAACTTATGTAAACGCATAAAAAAAGGCCTGATCTTGCATGCAAAATCAGGCCTCTCAAGGTGCGTCGCACTTAAAAAGTGCGACACGCCTACATCGTCAAAACTCTTATTCGTAAGCTTCCATAGGCGGGCAAAGGCAAATCAGATTGCGGTCGCCGTAGACGTTGTCGATGCGAGCTACGGGGGGCCAGAATTTGTTTTCTTTGACCCAGGATGTGGGATAAACGGCCGTTTCCCGACTATACGGCCGTTTCCATTCCGCTTCCACCACCACCTTCGCCGTATGCGGCGCATTCGCCAACACACTCTCGTCATGGCTTACCTTGCCATCCTGAATCTCCTGAATCTCCTGCCGAATCTGAATCATCGCCTCACAGAAACGATCCAGTTCACCCATCGATTCACTTTCAGTTGGCTCAATCATCAGCGTACCCGGAACCGGGAATGACATCGTGGGCGCATGGAAGCCAAAGTCCATCAGCCGTTTCGCCACGTCATCAACCGAGACCCATTCCTTAAGCTGGCGCAGGTCGATGATGCACTCGTGCGCAACACGGCCGTTTTTACCTTTATACAGCACCGGGAAGTGCTCGTCCAGCCGTTGTGCTACGTAGTTTGCATTCAAAACGGCCGCTTGTGTTGATTTCTCCAGCCCTTTTGTGCCCAACATCGCGATATAAGCATAAGAAATTGGTAAAACACTAGCACTGCCCCACGGAGCCGCAGAAACAACCCCTAACGCATTTTCACCACCAACACCGTCAACAACTGGGTGATTTGGCAAGAACGGAGCCAGATGTGCGGCCACACCAATCGGTCCCATACCCGGACCACCACCACCATGCGGAATTGCAAATGTTTTGTGCAAGTTCAAGTGACAAACGTCTGCGCCATAATCGCCAGGACGGGTGATTCCCACCTGTGCATTCATGTTTGCGCCATCGAGGTAAACTTGGCCGCCATTATCGTGAGTGATTTGGCAAATCTCTTCAATTGCTTCTTCAAATACACCATGTGTCGATGGATACGTGACCATAATTGCCGACAAATTATCTTTATGCTGCTCGGCTTTGGCTCGTAAATCATCCACATCGATATTGCCGTTGTCGTCACATTTCACAACCACTACTTTCATGCCAGCCATCACCGCGCTCGCCGGATTTGTGCCGTGCGCTGAGCTTGGGATCAAGCAAACGTGACGATGATCGTCGCCCCGGCTCAGGTGATAGGCACGAATGGTGAGCATTCCGGCATATTCGCCTTGAGCGCCGGAGTTGGGTTGTAGGGAAACGGCCGTAAAGCCAGTAATCTCCGCCAACCATTTTTCTAGCCGTTCAAACAAAATCGTATACCCGGCAGCCTGCTCTTTCGGTGCAAATGGATGCACGTTGCCAAACTTCGGCCACATCACCGGCAGCATTTCGGCCGTTGCGTTCAGCTTCATCGTGCAAGAGCCGAGCGGAATCATCGAGTGAATCAGCGACAAATCTTTGGCTTCTAGCTTGTTGATGTAACGCATCATCTCGGTTTCCGAATGGTAACTGTTGAACACGGGATGGGTCAGGAAGTCACTGGTGCGCGCATGAACGGCCGTATAGGCCATTTCCACACTGTCCGCCACCGCATCCAGATCGATTTGTCCTTCTGCCGCACCAAACACCTCAAACAGATGCTCCAAATCTTGCACAATCGTAATTTCATCAAGAGAAACACCAATAGCACCATCGTCAAAGTAACGCAAGTTGATTTCGTGACCTAATGCAGCTTCTTGAATCTGATCCTGGCTGCGTGGTCCTCCAGACACTTTAATCGTGTCGAAGAAGTTATCGTTTTCGATGGTGTAGCCTAATTGTTGCAGGCCTTTGGCGAGAACGGCCGTTAACAAATGCACCCGTCGTGCAATCTCCTTCAACCCTTCAGGTCCATGATACACGGCATACATCGACGCAATTACCGCCAGCAAAACCTGTGCGGTACAAATATTGCTTGTCGCCTTCTCACGACGGATATGCTGCTCACGCGTTTGCATCGCCAACCGCATCGCTGGATTGCCATCTGCATCGATTGAAACGCCAACCAAACGACCAGGCATCTGTCGCTTGTACTTTTCACGGGTGGCCATATACGCAGCGTGTGGTCCACCATATCCCATCGGCACACCAAATCGCTGGCTGTTGCCAACCACAATATCTGCATCAAATTCACCGGGCGCACGCAGCAGTGTCAAGGCCAACAAGTCAGCCGCTACCGTCACCAGCGCTTTGTTCTCGTGTGTCTTTTTCACGAATGGTTCGTAATCCAGCACAGCACCATCTGTTGCCGGGTATTGCAGCAGCACACCAAAAGTAGGAATGCTGAAGTCATAGGTTTCGTAATCCCCAACAACCACATCAATCCCAAGTGGCTGTGCGCGCGTTTCTACAATCGCTATCGTTTGTGGATGGCACAGTTCAGACACAAAGAAGGTGTTAGCCGTTGATTTGCGTGGGCGTTGGCGCAGCGCTAAAGTCATCGCTTCGGCAGCAGCGGTGCCTTCATCCAGCAAAGACGCATTCGCGATTTCCATGCCGGTCAAATCGCTCACCATTGTTTGGAAATTGAGCAAGGCTTCTAAGCGGCCTTGGGCAATTTCAGGTTGGTATGGCGTGTAAGCCGTGTACCAGCCCGGATTCTCAAAAATATTGCGCAGCACAACTGGCGGCATGGTGCAGTCGGAGTAACCCATGCCAATAAAGGAGCGATAGAGTTGATTCTTAGCTGCAACAGCACGCAATTCAGTCAAAATCTCTGATTCACTGCGCGGTGCTTCTAGCTTCAACTGTCCATCCATGCGAATCGCTTGTGGGATAGTTTCGGCAATCAATTTATCAAGTGAGGAAACGCCGACAGCCGACAGCATTTTATCGAGGTCCGCTGCACGGGGGCCAATATGGCGGTCTTCGAAGTGGTCTGTGGGGTTTAACAGGTCGCGGTTGGATAACGGCCGTTTCGCACCATTCTTCCCAACCACATCATTCAACGACTGTGATTGTACAGCTTTGGTTACATTATTCATTTTTTACTCTCCAGTTCAGTGGGAAATGTATCGGTAATCGGTAATTGGTGATCAGTAATCAGTTTGCAACATCTGCTTACCGATTACCGCTTACCGTTTACTGATTACGATTCTAACTACGCTCTTCACAATATTTGGTATAAGCATCCGCATCCATCAGTTCATCAAGTTGGCTAGGGTCACCAATTTCAACTTTAACCAACCAGGCTGCTCCAAACGGATCGCTGTTTACGGTTTCGGGGGCATCAACGAGGTCTTCGTTAGCTTCTGTGACAGTGCCATCAATGGGCATGTACAAATCGCTGGCCGCTTTCACAGACTCAACCACACCAAAGGCTTCACCTGCGCTAAACGCATCGCCTTCTGCGGGTAGTTCCAGGTAAACAATGTCAGACAACGCATCTTGTGCATAATCCGTCACGCCAATCGTGGCGATATTGCCTTCAACTTTTACCCATTCATCTTCTTTTGTATATTTCAAATCTGCTGGAATATTCATGACTCTCTCCTGCTCTAAACGTTAGATTCAGTAAGTTGCTAAAATAAAAGGACGCATTGCAATACAAGGTATCACTAGCGTCCTCTGTCATCAACCTGAGAGATTCATCGTAGGCACAACCTACCACTTGCCCCTTCGGTGTGCGCAACATATTCTGCGCACTTTCCAGAGTTGCCCAGCCGCACGGTCCTTTTACCTGAGAGTTTCACTGCGAATTATGTTCGCAACTTGCCCCTTCGGTGACCGGTAATCGGTAATCGGTAATCAGTGGTCAGTAATCGGTATTTTCTACCGTTTTCTGCTTACTGTTTACTGCTTCCCGCTCTAGTTCTCTCCCGAACGGCCGTTTCCGGTATAAAATTGTAAAATGCAAAGTTTCTTGTTCAACTTACATTGTACGGATAGACTGAAAATGTGCAAGTGACAATTGTTACATTGTAAACATTCATCACAACCAACCTCCCGGAAGCTATACTAGCCAGCTTTCCCGGAAGCTGAGCAAAAGTAATTGTAAGCAAAGCTAGTTCATAGTTTCCGGGAAAATTTGAACGTACTTAAGGAGAACCCATGAAAAACTCACCCAATCAAGATGAAATCAAAGTCGGCATTGCCCAAATCGCCCCAGTCTGGCTCAATCGTACCCAAACAACAAGCAAAATCGTAGACTATGTAGCACAGGCTGGATCAGCAGGCTGTCAACTAATCGCGTTTGGCGAAGCCTTGCTGCCCGGTTATCCATTTTGGATTGAACTGACCAACGGCGCACAGTTCAACTCACCTGTGCAAAAAGAGATACACGCACATTACATGGACCAAGCTGTAAACATCGAAGCGGGGCATCTTCAATCCATTTGCGACACAGTCAAACAACACCAGATCAGCACTTACCTCGGCTGCATCGAACGGGCATCAAATCGCGGCGGTCACAGCCTCTACGCCTCCCTCGTTTACATCAATGCCCAAGGCATCATCCAATCCGTCCACCGCAAGCTCATGCCCACCTACGAAGAACGCCTCACCTGGTCACCCGGCGATGGGCACGGACTGCGTACACACAAACTCGGCACATTTACGATTGGTGGTCTCAACTGTTGGGAAAACTGGATGCCACTCCCCCGTGCCGCCCTCTACGCACAAGGTGAAGATGTGCATGTCGCCGTCTGGCCCGGTGGCGAACACAACACAAACGACATCACCCAATTCATCGCGAAAGAAGCACGTTCCTTCGTCATTTCAGCATCTGGCCTAATGCGTAAAATAGACTTCCCGGCCGACACCCCCCATCTCGACTTAATCCTGGCTGACTGTCCAGACCAACTAGCAAACGGCGGCTCCGCGATTGCCGCACCCGATGGCAAATGGGTCGTTGAGCCAGTTGTAGGTGAAGAAAAGCTAATCACCGCCACAATCAACCACAAACAAGTTCGCGCCGAACGGCAAAACTTCGACCCCGTCGGCCACTACTCCCGCCCCGATGTCACCCAACTCACCCTCAACCGCGAACGCCAAAGCACATTGAGAATTGTTGAGTAGTTTCCCAAACGTCTTATCAGGTGTTATTGAGTCGATATCGAGGTAAATTATCAAGATACCAAGAAAGGAAAGCAGACCTGGGTCTGCTTTCCTGCTGTTTATTCTTGCGACCGGCCAGAAGTTAAAATTTGCACGGGTTTATTTAGAAACTTGTCGCTGCTTCTGGACTTTCTTTTGCTTTCACTTTTCTTTCAGCAACAGCATAAACAATTAAACTTATTGCAAAAATTGTTCCCAAAATTATCATCGGAGATAAGAGGAGTGCGTCCGCCTCTGTTATAAACTTTTGTGGTCCAACGCTTGGGATAGCTGTCAACACCACAGCCACAATCCACAACATTCGGCTTTTGTGCTGCCATATGATGAGGGGGATTGTGGCGGCTTGCAGCGCAATTGCGCCACCAAGCAAGGGGCCAACAAATGTTGGGGGCGAAATGTCTATCTGTGCAAACATGGCACCTAATTGAACAATGTGCAAAATCATCAAACCAAGCAATGAAACAACAGCAATTTGAGTTGTTGAATTCAGTGTTTTCATCGTTATCCTCCATTTAATCAATACATTTTGTGATTTTTCCTAACGAATAAGAGGATAACTGAATTAGGGAACCGTTTCATTATCATTTGTTAAAATTTAAAATCTATCAGACAAGTGAAATAATCAAATCTCCCAACAAAAAAATAATCAGATTAACGGTTGGCCACCACACAAGAAAGTCTAAAACATCTAGACCATTTGGCGGAAGTAGGTCCTTGAACCCCGGCTGGGAATTCCATATACTGATCATACTTTGTAAAATAATTGGCAAATCGTTTTCCGTGCGATTTACCAAAATCACGTTACAAAGGTTTGATTGATCACACGGTTTTGTTTGTCTCATTCAAGATATGATTTATGCTGGGATCGTACTGATTTCTGCGGCCACGCTGTTGCTTGAACTGGCCTTGTTGCGCTTATTTGCCGTGCAGCAATTTTATCACTTTGCTTTTATGGCGGTGAGTCTGGCGCTGTTGGGAGCCGGAGCTAGTGGATCGTTGCTAACTGTTTGGCGTCGCCGCCTTTCGTCTACCTGGCTGTGTCTCGCGTTTGGTATCACCACGGTGGGCGCGTATTTGGTCATCAACTACCTGCCGTTTGATTCCTTTAGCATCGCCTGGGACAGGAAACAACTCGTTTATCTGGCTATTTATTTTTTAGCTGCGGCTGTTCCCTTTTTGTTTGCTGGTTTGTTGGTTGGTGGGGAATTGATGGCTGCCGGGAAACATGGTACTTCTCATCGCGTATATGCTGCCAATCTGGTCGGTTCGGCTTTGGGTAGTGTGGCTAGTTTACCCATCTTGGCGACTTTTGGTGGTGAAAGAACGGTGATGGTTACGGCCGTT
>QQUD01000840.1 GCA_008501785.1 Chloroflexota bacterium | reverse complement strand
TGAACAATCAAAAAGCCGCGCTTGTATGGCAAGCGCGGCTTTTTTTATGTAACAATCTTCCCGGAAGCTGAGAAATAATTGTGTTTAGAACTGAATGTTCAGATCTTCCGGGAAGATGGAAGATTACAGGTTGTACAAATCTGTGAATTTTGTGGTTACATAGCGCATAAAGGCTTCGTGGCTGAGGGGTTTACCGGAAGCACGTTGAGCCAGTTCACCAGCTGTGAATTTACGGCCATGTTGGTGAATGTTTTCGCCTAACCAGACCATGAGCGCATCCGTTTTGCCTTCGGCCATTTCGGTGGCGATGGTTGGGTTTTGCTCGGTGGCGGCTTCGAAGAATTGGGCGGCGTACAGGTTGCCTAGTGCATATGTGGGGAAGTAGCCAAATCCTGGGCGGGTCCAATGCACGTCTTGCAAACAGCCTTCGGTGTCGGTTGGGGGCACAACGCCCAGCAATTCGTTCATTTTGTCGTTCCAGGCGGTTGGTAAATCAGCAACCGCGAGATCGCCCATCAACAATGCTTGTTCAAGCTCAAATCGCAAAATGATGTGGAAGTTGTAGGTTAGCTCGTCGGCTTCGACACGAATGTAGGATGGCTGTACTTTGTTGACGGCGCGATAGAAATCTTCGGCGGTGGCGCTGCCTAGCTGCTCTGGGAAGATGGATTGCAGCTTGGGGAAGTGGGTTTGCCAGAAGCCACGGCTGCGTCCAACGACGTTTTCCATCATGCGGGATTGGGATTCGTGGATGCCGGAGGAGGTGCCGCGTGCCAATGGGGTGCGGGCCAGGTTGGCGTGTGTGCCTTGTTCGTAGATGGCGTGGCCTGATTCGTGCAGTGTGCCGAATAGTGACGGATTGAGGAAGTCTGGATACCAGCGGGTGGTGATGCGGGCATCGTTGCGGGTGAAGCTGGTGGCAAATGGATGCACAACGGTTCCCAAATGACCGCGTTTAAAATCGTAGCCGACGAATGGGGCGATGTAGCGGGCAAATTCTTTTTGCTTTTCGACTGGGTACTCTTGGTGAACGAGGGCGTCGGAAACGGCCGTTCCCTTCTCCGCAATTGCCTCACGCAAAGGAATCATCTCTTTCTTAACCGCATCAAAAATGGCGCGTACGTCGGCCGTTTTCATACCGTGTTCGTACTTGTCCAGCAGCGGATCGTATTTTTCATCTTCATAGCCATAAAGATCTGCCATTTCCTGACACATTTCTACGACGGTTTCTAGATGTGGCTGAAACTGAGCAAAATCATTTTCAGCACGGGCTTTTACCCATGCTTGCAGTGCCGCCCCGCTTACTTCAGCAGCGCGTTTCACAAAATCATCTGACAATTTAGTGGCATCATCATAGGTGCGGCGCAGGTAGCGAATCAGGCTGGCTTCGTTGCTGTCATAATCGGAACCATTCAGTTCGGCTGCGGCGGCTTCAATCAACTCGCCAAAGCTGGCTGATGTCGATTTTTCATGCACGATACGGCTGAGTGTCGTGAGCTGCTGTGTGCGGGCTTTGCTGCCTGCTTTGGGCATATTTGTTTCCCGATCCCACATGAGCACAGCCTGTGCTTTTGTTAAATCGTGAATTTCGTAGACTGCTGTTAAAAGTGATTCATATTTACTGGTCATCATGTCTCCCATTGAAATGGAAATAGATATTTACCTAATGCTTTTTGGTAGGCTGAAATTGTACAAGAATTGTTATTGACGGTCAATCAATATTAATATCGTTGCAAAATATGTGCAAAATATCAATAAACGGCTACAATTGTCCTATGGCTATTACAATTTGGTGGATTCGTCGAGATTTGCGCTTGCAAGACAATGCTGCGCTAGATGCTGCGCTAGATGCTGCGCTAGATGCTGCGCTAGATGCTGCAGAAAGTGTTTTGCCTTTATTTATTGTTGATCCATTTTTTGAACGTTCGACGATGGTGGGAAAGAAGCGATTCGATTTTCTTTACGGTGGTCTGCGCGAACTCGGAGCCGCATTGCAGCAGCGCGGTAGCCGTTTGATTGTGCGGCATGGCGAACCATTAGTCGTTTTACAAGAATTGATGGCTGAAACGGGGGCAACGGCCGTTTTCGCCGAAGCCGACTATTCACCCTATGCTTGTCGCCGCGATGCTGCCGTGGCTGCTCAACTGCCGCTGTATTTGCAGCCGGGTCTTACCATCCACCATCCCAATGATATTTTGAAAAACGATGGGACCCCGTATACTGTTTTTACGCCGTATATGCGTCGTTGGCGGGAGTGGCCGTTACCCATTACCCGTAGAGATGCGAATTTTAGTGTCTCTCCAACCACCCCTATCTATACCCCAGAAACAATTCATTCAGAACCCATTCCCACAATGCCTGAGTTAGCTGATCGACTATTTTTGCCAGGAGAAGCGGAAGCGCAGCGACGATTGTGGGCGTTTACTGAAGGGGAAGATGCACCAGTTTTTCGTTATGGTGAGGATCGAAATTTGCCTGCGCTGGATGGGACGTCGCAGTTGTCGCCTTATTTGCGGTTTGGGATGGTGTCGGCGCGGCAGGTGGTGGAAACGGCCGTTTTTGCCATCAATCGCGCCCAAACGCCACCTGCCCGCAAAAGTGCCGAAACATGGCTGAGCGAGCTGATATGGCGTGAATTTTACCAGAGCATTTTGTATCACTTTCCACACGTAACACGGGGTAGTTTTCGACCACAGTATGACAAGATTGGTTGGCGCAATGATCCAGGTGAATTTGAGGTATGGTGTAACGGCCGTACCGGTTATCCAATCGTTGACGCCGCCATGCGCCAGTTGAGCCAAACGGGCTGGATGCACAACCGTGCCCGCATGATTGTCGCCTCATTTTTGGTGAAAGATTTGCTGATTGATTGGCGTTGGGGCGAGCGTTGGTTTATGCAGCAGCTTGTCGATGGTGATCTGGCCGCCAACAATGGCGGCTGGCAGTGGACAGCCGGAACCGGCACTGATGCAGCGCCTTACTTTCGCATTTTCAACCCAACTACGCAGAGCAAAAAGTTTGATCCCGAGGGTGTTTACATTCGCCGATGGATTCCTGAATTGGCTCAGGTTCCGGCGAAATATATTCACGAGCCATCAAAAATGCCTCCCCAAACCCAGCAGCAGCACAACGTTGTGCTAGGCAGAGATTACCCATTCCCCATTGTCGATCACAAATTTGCGCGCCAACGTACCTTGGATGCCTACAAATTAACCAAACAAAAAAAATACGTTATTATTGGGGGATGAAAAACAGGTTTGCGCATGTTTATTGGTTGGGCGGCTCGCCGTGTTCGGGCAAAAGTTCGGTAGCCGCGTTGT
>QQUD01000442.1 GCA_008501785.1 Chloroflexota bacterium | reverse complement strand
AATACGTACACGCGCAGCAGCTCTCTTACGTCGTCCAATACCTTCGTAATAACGTCTCATTGTTTCAGCCATTAGCTAATCTCCTATCGTGCCAACTCAAAAGGTTTAGGCAATTGTGCCTCATGTGGATGTTCAGTTCCCACATAAACCTTGAGCTTTTTAAACATCTTGCGACCCAGCTTATTCTTCGGCAGCATACCACGAACAGCTAATTCAATAGGGCGCGTTGGATGTTTGACCAACTGGTCCCGCAACGAAATTTCACTCAATCCACCAGGATAACCAGAATGACGATAGTACATCTTTTGATCCATGCGCCGACCCGTCACTTTGAATTTATCCGCATTAATAACAATTACATAATCCCCACAATCAACCGAGGGGCTGTAAGTAGTTTTATGTTTGCCACGCAGCAAAGTAGCAATCTGAGTCGCCAACCGACCCAAAGTTTGCCCTTCTGCGTCTACCACATGCCAGCTTCTTTCTACATCAGCTGGCTTAGTTACAAACGTCTTCATGCCGCAATCTCCTAAAGTGTTTCACAATTTGCAGTTATTTCAACTGCGAAACACCAATCAATAAGTTACAGAAAACAGGTATAGACCTTGTGGAGGCGCAACTTGTCCCGAGCGACTTCTGTCCTTCGCTCTCAACGCATCCACAAACGTGTCAACCGACCACGTTCCGTCCCCCACCAGCTTTAAACTTCCTACCAGACTTCGAACCATCCGGTATAGAAAAGCATTTGCCTCAACAAAAAACACGAGATGCTCATCCTGTTGTTGCCAGTCAGCCAAAAACAGTTCTCTCACCGTGCTAATCCCCTGAGGAGGCTGTCCAAACGTAGCAAAATCATGTTCGCCAATCAAAGTTTGGGCAGCCGTTTGCATCCGCTCATGATCAAGTTTCTTAGAAACATACCAGCTACTGCGTCGTTGTAACGGCCTGCGGACAGGTCCTGTATAAATAAAATACTTATACGCTCGACGCTTCGCATCATAACGCGGATGAAACGAGGACAAAACTGTGTCAAGTTGTAAAACTGCGATATCTTCCGGTAAATTGGCATTCAACGCACGTTGCAAAGCAATCGCTTCATGACGCCAATCCATTTCAAAACTGATAACCTGTCCCAGTGCATGTACACCAGTATCGGTTCTACCCGCTCCTGTAATCGGAACCGGTTGATGATAGACAGACCCAATCGCCCGTTCTAGCTCTCCTTGAATTGTTGGGAATTCTTTCGGCTGTCGTTGAAAGCCACAATAAGCCGACCCATCATATTCAATCAAAGCTTTAAAACGCGGCAATCTACTCCTCTTCCACCAGCATCAGCAGCGCCATATCCGCATTGTCCCCAGGACGTTTCCCGACTTTAACCATTCGGGTATACCCACCAGGACGCGATTCATACCGAGGCGCCAAGTCATTAAACAGCTTCCGTACAACGTCTACCTGCTCAACGGAACCATCTTCATCTTCAACAAGTCGATATTTTGGCAAACGGGATGCAGCCAGCCGTCGAGCATGAATCTCGCGTGACGCATCTTCTTTACCTTTAACTAAACCACGTTTAGCTAATGTGATCATTTTTTCAGCCGATGGACGCAGCATGCGTGCTTTAGCTTCAGTTGTAAGTACTTGTTCGTGGCAGATCAGATCCGCAACAAGGTTCTTCCGCAAAGCCATGCGGTGAGCTTTGTCACGATTCAGTCTCCGCCCATGTACTCTATGTCGCATTGTAATACCTCACTACAAATTAACTAGGGCACAATTTTGTGCCACTCAACAACAGTTATGCTGCTGTCGCTTCTTCCTCTTCGTCTCGCAAGAAACCCTTCTGACGCAGTTGTTGTTTCAACTCGTCTAATGATTTCTCACCAAAGTTCCGAATAGCCAACATGGTTTCTTCGCCACGATCCAGCATGTCCAACATTTCACCAACCTTGGTAATGCCAGTCCGTTTCAAAGAGTTAAAGACCCGTACACTCAAATCAAGCTGCTCGATGGGTGTATCATAAATCTCGTTCGGAATTGTGCCTTCTTCTTCAACCTCTTCTTCAACAGGTAAGAAGGTTTCCTCACTAACACCCGCCAGCGGACGCAAATATTGCATCATCACCTGCGCAGATTGAGCCAGTGCTTCTTCAGGTTTAATCGAACCATCGGTCCAGATTTGCATCACAACGCGGTCATAATCAGCTACCTGACCCACACGTGTTTTCTCAACATCGTAGCCAACACGGCGAATCGGGCTAAAAATAGCATCTACCGGCAGTTCACCAATGGGCAAGCGCCCACGTTCTTCTGCTGGTGAATAACCACGTCCAGTTTCGGCCGTCATTTCGATTTCAACATACGCATCATCGGAATCAACCGTAAACAGGTACAGGTCTGGGTTAATAATGTCAACTTCTGGTGGAACTTGAATATCCGCAGCCGTTACTGTACCTTCACCATGCACTTCAAGGCGCAGGCGGGCAGTATCGGTCCCATGCAATTTCAAACGCAATTGTTTGATATGCAGAATCAACTGCATCATGTCTTCACGGACATGTTCAATTGCGGAAAATTCATGTGGCACATCGCTCACACGAATAGAGGTTACAGCTGCTCCAGGTAAAGAGGCAAGCAATGCACGTCGTAATGAATTACCTAAAGTGGTTCCATAGCCTCTTTCCAGGGGGCCAATAACAAACCGGCCATATTCGCGTGACATGGCGGTACTTTCAATTTTTGGCAGGATAAGGTTACTAATAGCCAATGCAATTACCTCCCTGATAATAATAGCAAATAATAGAGACCATAAAATTAACGACGTGAGTAATATTCCACAATCAACTGCTCGTTGAGTGAAACATCAATATCTTCACGAGTCGGCAAACTCATCACATTGGCATCCAAATTCGATGTATTGAGTCCAAGCCAACGTGGTACCTGACGATCGTCAATGTCTTGTCTTAAATCTTTAAAATAGGTTCTCTTCATGCTTTCCGGACGAATGGAGACGGCATCACCGGCAGTGACGATAGCAGAAGGAGAACTTGTTTTACGGCCGTTTAGCATAATATGGCCGTGCTGTACAATCTGACGAGCGTGAGCGCGTGAACTGGCTAAACCAAGTCGATAAACAACATTGTCCAAACGACTTTCCAGGAGCACCAACAAGTTTTCACCAGTCAAACCAACACGCTTTTCAGCACGTTTAAAGTATTGGCTAAACTGCCGTTCCAGCACACCATAAATCCGGCGTGCTTTTTGCTTTTCTCGCAATTGTAATAAATAGTCAGAAGCGCGTCCGCGACGGAATTGTGTATCCCGTCCATGTTCTCCAGGTGGATAAGAACGACGCTCAAATGAGCACTTAGGGGTCATACAACGTGCCCCTTTCAAAAACAGCTTTTCGCCTTCTCGGCGACAAAGCTTACAAACTGGTCCAGTATGCCTTGCCAACTTAACCTCCGTTTTCAAAAGTCATTGAGAAGTTTACAGGTGTGGCAACCCTTCATCCCTCTCTCAAAACCAATAAATAATATCTATAAAATGTCGATTAAACTCGACGCTTTTTCTTTGGGCGGCAGCCATTGTGAGGAACCGGCGTCACGTCACGAATACTCGTCACACGAATGCCTGTTGCCTGCAATGCGCGAATAGCGGATTCACGTCCTGGCCCTGGGCCATTAACGATTACTGCCATTTCCTGCATCCCTGCATCTTGAGCTGTCCGAGCCGCGTTACGGCTGGCTAACCCTGCTGCATAAGGAGTACTTTTACGTGAGCCTTTGAAGCCGGCGCTGCCAGCACTTGCCCATGCAATCGTATTTCCATTTTCATCCGTAATTGTCACAATGGTATTGTTAAAGGTTGCAGCAATATGAGCCTGCCCTCTAGGGACCATTCGTTTTACTTTTTTACGGGTCTGTGTCTGTCTTCTACGTCCCATTCCGTCTCCTTCAATATCAACTGACTAATTCATGTCTTTCATGAAATAAATCATGTCTGTCATGATATCAATTGAAAGGGTAAATTTATGCACCCTTACGACGACCACGTCCGGCAACCGTCTTCTTAGGGCCTTTCCGTGTACGAGCATTTGTTTTTGTACGCTGTCCATGCACCGGCAAATGACGACGATGACGCAAACCACGATAGCAGCCAATTTCTGTCAGCCGCTTAATATTCATAGCTGTTTCACGTCGCAAATCACCTTCAACAATAAAATCATTGTCAATGATCTGACGCATTCGCGTTACATCTGATTCCGGTATATCTTGAACGCGCAAATTGGGATCAACACCAGCTTTCGCCAAAATTTTGCGACTGCTTGTTAACCCAATGCCGTAAATATACGTCAAACTAATTTCCACTCGTTTATTACGAGGAATATCAACACCAGCAATACGAGCCATACTATTCCACCTACCTATCCTTGTCGTTGTTTATGATTTGGATCAACACAAATCACCCGTACAACACCTTTGCGCTTAATAATCTTGCACTTTGGACAACGACGTTTTACAGACGCTGATACTTTCATCTTAATGCTCCTGAACCAATCGAAAACAGCGTCAGTCAGTCTTCAATCAGTTTTCTTTAAGTTCTAAATAGCGGGTTACTTTACTGCGACCCAAAGCAATCGACTATTATCCCGCTTTTTTCTTATTTGTCCACTACTTCACGAAATTGCTTTGCGAACGGCTTTCAGCAAGTCGTCTTGAACCAATTCAATCGACTGCTCGCCATTAATTTCGACCAGCAAATCCCGTTGACGATAATAATCTAGCAGTGGTGCCGTTTGATTATGATACACATCCATCCGGGTACGAATGGTCTCTTCATTATCATCAGCACGCCCTTCAATTTCCGCCCGTTTTAGCAGACGAGCTACCAAGACATCCTGATCAACATGAATTGAAGGGACAATGCTAACTTGAGAATTAAACTCAATCAGTAACAGATCGAGTGCTTCAGCTTGTGCAGTTGTTCGCGGAAATCCATCAAAAACCACACCATTTTGGCAGTCAGGTCGTGACAATCGGTCTTTTACCATCGCCACAGTTACCTCATCAGGAACTAGGTTTCCCTTATCCATGTAGGTCCGAGCCAATTGGCCTAACTCTGTCTCATTTTTCAGGTTTTCCCGAAACAGATCGCCAGTAGCAACCTGGGGTAAACCCAACGCTGTTTGTAATTGTTTCGCCTGAGTGCCTTTACCGGCCCCTGGCGCTCCCATCAAAACAATGTAATTAGGCATTTTAGAAGAAACCCTCGTATTGGCGCATCACTAACTGAGACTCGAGTTGTCGCATCGTATCAATGACAACACCAACCACAATGATTAACCCCGAACCACTCAAAACCAAAGAACTCTGTTCGATACCGGGCAAGTTCAACGATAATCCAACTAACGTCATGATACCTGGCAAAACCGCCACCGTACCCAAGAAAATTGCCCCTGCAAATGTAATGCGCCGCACAACAGAGGTAATGTATTGCTGCGTCGGGCGACCAGGACGTTTTCCAGGAATGAATCCACCCTGACGTTGCAAGTTCTCCGGAATATTCTGTTGTTTAACCATTACATCGGTATAGAAGAAGGTAAAACCAACCACCAGCAAGAAGTAAAATATCCAGTAGAATGAAAATCCCCAAGGATCGATTCGAGGATCTGCCTGGCCGCTAAAATTGCTGATAGCTACTAGGATATTATTTATCGTACTGGTACTTCCTTCAACGATGAACAAGTTTGCAAGCAATGGCGGGAAAATCGCAATTGATTGAGCAAAGATAATCGGGATCATCCCTGCTGTATTCACTTTTAAAGGAATATAGCTGCTTTGCCCCTGATAGGTTTTGCGCCCCCGAACCCGACGCCCATAGGTCACTCGAATTCTACGTTGGCCTTCCTGAATGACTACAATGATCAAGACTGTGAGAACCGTCAAGATAATGAATGCAGCCAATGTAAAGAGTCGTGTAGTCGAATCCAATGTCCATAAATTACCAATCCCTGGCAAGATGCCAGCAACGATGCCGCCAAAGATAATGAGCGAAATACCTTGTCCAATCCCATCCTCGGTAATCAAGTTACCAAGCCAGATTGCAAACATGGTACCACCCAACATAGCAAGCAAAGTTGTCATGGTTGGCAATATTTGTGTCGCTTCAAAGCCAAAGTTTGGCATAATGAAGGCTAGGCTGTCGCCTGTGCCGCTACCAAAACTCAAACCAATGAGGCGAATTTGACTAACTGCCTGCAATAGGGCAAGAGGCACAGTCATATAATAGGTTATCTGATTGAGCTTGTTGCGCCCTGTCTCACCTTCGGACTGTAATTCTTCCAGTTGGGGGATGATGGGGGTCAACAGCTGAATGATAATTGAGGCAGTAATGTATGGGTAAACGCCCATCGCCATCACTGAGAAGTTGCGCACTGCACCACCAGACAACAAATTCAGGAAATCTAAGACGCCGTTTCCTGATTGTTGCTCAGTGAATAGTAACCAGGCATCTAGATCAACACCAGGTACTGGAATGTTTGCAGCCAAACGGTAGATTATAAGCATTGACACGGTAAACAGAATTCGCTTCCGTAAATCCGGCAATGAAAAGGCAGCACGTACAGATTCAATCATATCAATCCTCCAGCTAAATGATTTATAGACAACATTGTTCCATAAAACTTATTTGCTGTATGGAAGAACCTCTACGCTACCGCCAGCGGCTTCGATTTTTTCTTTAGCAGATGCGGAAAATCGATGTGCTTTGATAGTAAGTGCCTGAGAAACTTCTCCATCCCCTAAAATTACAACAGGGTCGGTTGGTTTTTTAACAAGCCCGATAGCAGCTAACACTTCTGGGGTAACAACCACGTCAGCATCAAACTCAAACTCAGAGAGTTGTTTCATGTTGACTGGGCTGTAGTAAACTTTGCGAATGTTGGTGAACCCACGCTTGTACGGCAAACGACGCGCTAACGGGAGCTGACCACCCTCAAAGTAAATGCCTTTTCCACCACCACTACGAGCGTTCTGACCCTTGGTACCACGACCGGCAGTTTTACCACCTCCGGCTGAGATACCACGACCCACTCGCTTTCGCTTTTTCTTCGCCCCTTGGTCTGGACGCAGATCGTGTAATTTCATCTTATTTTACCTCTTCAACAGTTACCAGGTGGGTGACTTTGTTGATCATGCCGCGAATAACGGCCGTATCATCATGCTCCACCACCTGATTCAATTTACGAAAACCAAGCGCACGAATCGTCGCTTTTTGGTCTTTTTTATAGCCAATTGCGCTTTTGCTGTAAGTAATACGTAACTTTGTCATCAGTCTCGACTCCAAAACGGTGACACGTCAGCAACTTCCTTACCGCGATCAGCAGCAACCTGCTGTACATGCTTCAACTGACGCAAACCATCCATCGTTGCCAACAATACGTTCAACGCATTTTGGCTGCCCAATGACTTCGAAAGAATGTCGCGATACCCAGCAGCCTCGATAACGGCACGTACCCCACCACCAGCAATAACACCAGTACCAGGGGAAGCAGGCTTCAACATCACACGAGCAGAACCGTGACGGCCGATAATCTCATGCGGGATCGTCGTACCCACCACTGGAACCTTCTCCAATGTTTTACGTGCTGCTTCCAATGCCTTCCGAATGCCATCCGGAACGGCGCGCGCTTTACCAATACCTACGCTGACGCGGCCCTTGTTGTCGCCCACTACCACTGTTACGCGGAAAGCAAAACGACGACCACCCTTCACTACTTTAGCAACGCGAGTAATATCAATAATGCGCTCATCAAATTCTTGTTCAAAATTTTGTCGTCTTTGGCCCATGATTATCTCCTTAGAACTTCAGACCACCCTCACGAGCGCCGTCTGCCAAAGCTTTTACCCGACCATGGTATTTAAAACCACCCCGGTCAAAAATGACAGTTGTAATACCAGCGGCACTGGCGCGTTCAGCCACAGCTTTGCCTACCAGCTCAGCTTGCTCTTTTTTATTTTTTCCATCTAAATCAGAAAGCAAATTCTTATCTAATGTAGATGCTGACACCAGCGTTTTTCCCGCTGCATCATCGATCACCTGAGCATAAATATGCTCAAGGCTACGAAATACATTCAGCCGTGGACGTTCCGCTGTGCCGGATACTCTCATACGAATACGACGCTGCCGCCGTCTCCGTGCTAATCGTGATTTAACAGCCATAATAACCTCTTACACCTTACCGGCTTTACCAGCTTTACGTCGCACATACTCGCCTTCGTAACGAACGCCTTTACCTTTATAAGGTTCCGGTGGACGCATCTTGCGAATATTTGCAGATAACTCACCAACGACCTGTTTGTCGATACCATTGACAATAATTTTCTTGCCACGGTCTTCAACAACAAATTCCACATCTTTTGGTGGGTCAAATTGAACCGGGTGTGAATAGCCAACGTTTAAAACTAGGGCTTTACCGCTTAATTCAGCACGGTAACCAACACCTTCAATCAGCAAAACTTTCGAGAACCCCTGGTTTACACCAACAACCATGTTATTCAACAAAGCGCGGGTTAAACCATGAAGGGAACGATGATCGCGTGATTCCGAAGGCCGTTTAACAGTAACAACGGCATTATCCATTTCAATTGTCATATCCGGATGGAAAGTTTGCGTAAGCGAGCCTTTGGGTCCGGTAATTGAAACGGTTGATCCTTTCTGATCAAATTTCACGCCTTTGGGTAATTCAATAGGCATTTTACCTATACGTGACATACCAAACCTCCACCTACCAAACCTTACACAGCACTTCGCCGCCAACATTAGCCTGGCGAGCTTGCTGCCCGGTCATAAGTCCTTTGGATGTGGTGACGATGGCAATACCCATCCCACTTAACACCCAAGGAATATCTTGTTTTCCGACGTAGACACGGCGTCCGGGTCTACTTACGCGCTCAATACCTGTGATCACGGAACGGCGATCACGACGGCCACCAATGTATTTCAACTTTATTTGCAGTACAGATTGTGGTTTTTCCTGTACTACTTTAAAATCCTCGATATACCCTTCGTCTTTTAGTACCTGGGCAATCGCTTCTTTCGCTTTTGAAATAGGCATCGATACCGTAGGATGCTCCCGCATCAAGGCATTACGAACACGTGTCAACATATCAGCAATTGGATCACTCATTGACATAATGCACCTCTACCAGCTTGATTTAACGACTCCGGGAATATTTCCCTCAAGAGCCTGTTCACGGAAGCAAATACGACATAAACCAAATCGACGAATATAGCCACGCGGCCGGCCACATAGCCGACAGCGATTTCGGACTCGTACTTTATATTTACGTTTGCTTTCACGTGCAACCATTGATTTTTTCGCCATTTTTTTCTCCTAACTAGTCCTGCCGAAATGGCATACCCAGCATTGATAAAAGGCGGCGGCCTTCTTCATCTTGTTGTGCTGTTGTCACAATACTGATTTCCATGCCACGAATTTTATCAATTTTGTCGTAATCAATTTCCGGGAAAATTAATTGTTCTCGCAAACCAAGCGTGTAGTTACCACGACCATCAAAAGAGTCTGGCGAGATACCCTGGAAGTCACGAGTACGAGGCAGGGCGATGTGGATCAATCTCGTCAAAAATGCCCACATCCGTTCGCCACGCAAGGTAACTTTCACGCCAATTGGACGTTCCTCACGCAGCTTAAAACTTGCAATAGATTTTTTAGCTTTCGTAATTACTGGCTTTTGTCCAGTAATTGCTGTTACATCATTTGTTGCAAACTCTATCGCTTTTGCATTGTCGAGCGCTTCACCTAGTCCAATATTTAGGACTACTTTCGTGACGCGCGGTACCTGCATGATGCTAGCATATTCAAACTCTTTCATCAGTGTAGGTACAATATCATTTTTATATTGTTCTATTAGCGGTGTAAACACGTCTATCCTCCGAGTTGAGTAGCAGGTAAGCCTATGACCAAGTCCGCTAAGTCCTGAATCATAGTATGGCTACCTGGCTCTCCTCTGAAATTACCACTTGTTAGTCAACAGCCGCATCGCTCTTCTTTGCAAAACGAGTGCGCTGTCCATCTTCATCCCGGCGAACCCCTACGCGGGTGGGTTCGTCTTTCTCGGGATCAATGAGCATTACATTTGAAACATGAATAGGGGCTTCAAATTCAATAATGCCACCTTGAGCCTGAGTACGACCACCAGTCGGGCGTGGTTTTTGGTGTTTCTTTACTAAATTCACACCTGAAACCACAACACGGTCTTTGTCGGGAATAACCCGAATCACCGTACCACGAACACCCTTGTAGTTACCGGAAATGACCTGTACTTCGTCATTTTCTTTAATACGCATTCCAAACTCTCCTAAAATGTTTCGGGCATACACATACTAGTGCAATTATTACGCCCTGAAACATTAGAGTACTTCCGGTGCCAAAGACATAATGCGGCTGAAACCAGCTTTGCGTAATTCCCGTGCAACCGGGCCAAAAATACGGGTTCCAACTGGATTTTGTCCATCCGTTGCCAGAATAACGGCTGCATTATCATCGAAACGAATATAGCTACCATCCTCACGCTTGTACTCTTTTTTGGTACGCACAACAACGGCTTTCACAATCGTTCCTTTTTTCACGGCCGAATTAGGAGCAGCCTTTTTGACTGTTCCTGTGATCACATCACCTACGCTGCCATACCGGCGCACAGAGCCTCCCATCACTTGAATGACAAGGAGTTCACGAGCGCCAGAGTTATCAGCTACGTTTAATCGACTTTCTCGCTGAATCATCTGTACGCCTCGCTTATTTCGCCCGCTCCAGAATGGAGACAACTGACCATCGCTTGTGACGGCTGATGGGCTTTGATTCGATTATTTGCACGCGATCACCCAATTTACATTCATTGGCTTCGTCGTGTGCTTTATATTTCTTGACCAGGCGTTGTACCTTGCCATAAATTGGGTGTCGCTTGGTGGTTGTAACAGCCACAACAACAGTTTTGTCCATTTTATCGCTGGTGACGACACCATCTAAACGTTTTCGTTGCTCTCTCATTTCACACCTATCCCGCAATCTCGAAGCTCTTTAAGGAGCTTGATTTCTTGCTCGCTGAACGTGCTTTACGGCTACGAACTCGTTTTTTATTCAAATCAACCACAGCAGATGCCAGAGAATCACCAGATTCATCTGTAAACTCTACCTGGTAGGCGATAAGATTTTCATAGTCATAACGCGCAGTCGCTTTCCATGTTTTATCTTTCAGGAAGTTTGCCAGTTCTGTGGATTCGGAAACGGCCGTTTCAACTGCCAACCGTCGCATATGTAGCACCGATTCCAACTGTGCAATTTCCCGTCGAACATGCTTCAACCGAGAATAATCTTCCAAACGAGCAGACGCCTGCTGAAAACGTAAGTTGAACATCTCTTCCCGAGAATTTTCCAACATCTCTTCCAGCTTATCGTCACTCATGTCACGTAATTCAACAATATTAGCCATTAGAACCGATCTCCTCGTGCAACAACCTGAGTCTTAATTGGCAGTTTATACGCCGCCAGACGCAAACCCTCACGAGCATTCTCTTCCGGCACACCCGCAACTTCAAACATAATGCGGCCCGGTTTAACGACTGCTACCCAATGATCAACAGACCCTTTCCCCTTACCCATGCGGGTTTCCGCCGGTTTTGCAGTGACCGGCTTATCAGGAAAAATACGGATCCAATATTTCCCACGGCGGCGATTGTAACGAACAATCACACGGCGTACAGTTTCAATCTGTCGGCTGGTAATCCAACCGGCTTCCAATGCCTGCAAACCGAACTCGCCGTTCAACAATTCAGTGCCACCCTTCGCCAAACCTCGGCGGCGGCCACGGAACTGTTTGCGATATTTAACGCGTTTTGGCATTAACATAGCTCAAACCTCGTTCGTCAACGCTTTATCAGGCATGTCACATGCTCAACCGAGCGAACACACCTGTAACGCATTGCTACTCACTAATGTAAACATCCATTACGGCTTCGGATTTTTGCGGCAAAATTTCGCCCTTATACACCCACACTTTAATGCCAATCCGGCCAAACGTTGTGTGAGCTTCAGAAAAACCGTAGTCCATATCTGCGCGAATGGTATTACGCGGAACACGGCCGTCCCACATTTTTTCTTTACGAGCCATTTCAGACCCGCCCAAACGGCCGCTTACCTCAATGCGAACACCCTCTACACCTTGCCGCATCGCATTCTGAATCGCACGTTTCATCGCACGACTATGAGAAATGCGGCGCTGTAGCTGGCCACCCACATTTTCAGAAATCAACTGAGCATCCGTATCCGGTTGCGCAATTTCTTCAACCTCCAACCGAATAGACTTACCAGTTAAATCACGCAGCTTAGCACGCATATCTTTTACAGTTGCGCCCTTCCGTCCAATCACAATACCTGGACGGGCAGTGTGAATCGTCACTTGAACCTGGTTCGGGAACCGCTCAATTTCTAACAAAGAAATACCAGCAGATGGCAGCTCTTTGCGAATTAACTTGCGAATCGAAAAATCTTCGTGCAAACGCTCAACATATTGGCCGCCCTCGGCATACCAGCGTGTGTTCCAGTCCCGAATCGCCTTCAAGCGGAAACCTACAGGATGTACTTTACGTCCCAATGTTATCCTCCACTTGCCTATTATTCACCGTAATCCACCACTTCACGCTCAGCTAATGTGACCGTAACGTGGGAAGAACGAACGATAATTGGCCGAAAACGTCCACGGCCAGCAAAACGACCACCATAGGGTGCTTTACGATGCCGTGGGCCACCACCAGCCTAAATAGTGCTGATATAAAGCTCTTCAACCTCTAAACCATAATTCTGTTCAGCCTTCGCCACAGCCGATTCAATCAACTTATAACCCGGTTCAGC
>QQUD01000932.1 GCA_008501785.1 Chloroflexota bacterium | reverse complement strand
GTCCATGATCAAGATTTTCAAGCCACCGTACAGCCTGGACTTTTTTACAAAGACATGAACAAGACGCTGGCAGCATATGGTCTCTTTTTTGCACCAGACCCAGGTGCAAACGCCAGCATCGGCGGCATGTTAGCCAACAACGCCGCAGGCATTCGCACCGTGCGCTACGGAGCCACACGAGACAACATTCTGGCGCTCGAAGTGGTGTTGGCAAATGGCGAAATCATTCGCACTGGCTCACGCTCTGTCAAGCAATCCGCAGGCTACGACCTGACGCATCTTTTTGTCGGCTCAGAAGGCACATTGGGCATCATCACAGAAGCGACGCTAAAACTAGCACCGATTCCCGAACATTTTAGTGCTGCCACGGCCGCATTTCCTACGGTTCAACAAGCTGCACAAGTCGTATTTGAGATCATTGGCAGCGGTTTGGAACCAAATGCGTTGGAGTTATTGGATGAGTTAGCCGTTAATATCATCAACACCGAACCCAGCATCAATCTCCCCCCAGGCATAAACTTATTCATGGAATTCAGCGGCGCCAGCGAAACCAACCTGCACGAAAGAATGAAACTCGTCGAAGCCATCTGCCATGAAAACGGCTGCAAATCTTATGCAAAAGGAATGGGGCGAGAAGGTCGCGCACAGCTTTGGGAAGCACGGCATCGCCTCTTCGAAATTGAACTACGCTACTTCCCCGGCCAAGATTATTTACTCACCGATTCATCCGTGCCTATTTCACAATACCCCAAACTAGCCACCACCACCGCCGACCTGATCGAAGAATTAGGACTCACCGGCAGCATTGTCAGTCATGCAGGTGATGGCAATCTACACACAACCATCTTCTTTCCCAAAGACGATCATCAATCACGCCAAAATGCAGTCACCTTAAACAAAAAAATCGTCGAACTCGCCATCTCCCTCAACGGCACCAGCACCGGAGAACACGGCGTCGGCATCGGCAAAGCCCAATACATGCCCCAAGAACACGGCCCTGACCTCACCGTCATGCAAAACATCAAACACACCCTCGACCCCAAAAACATCCTCAACCCTGGCAAAATTTTCCCGAGCAGATAGCGTTTATGGATAGAGGTAGAGATTTTGATCGTGTTGATAATGACAAGCACACAATAAATCCAAGCAATCAGTAACCAGCCAGTGCTAACTTGCACCCAAAATGCCCACCCCAAAAATGAATAGTGATACTATCAAGTGATCCGAAAAAAGAATCAAGAAATAATAAATCCGCAGATTTCACAGATTTACACAGATTTAAAGCAGAAACAATCTGTGAAATCTGCGAAATCTGTGGTTAAAAATTCTGAAAACTTTTTTCATTTTACTCAAATGTAACATTTTTTGTTCGGAAACAGTATACTTAATCGTTGCAAAACAAATGACGTACACAAAAAAAGCTCTGCAGAATATTGCTTCTGCAGAGCTTGAAATCAAATGCTTTTATCTTAGTTGGTTACTGGTAGACCAGAAAAGCCTGCCGTGTTTACCAAGTATGCCGCACTTGACCAGCCTTGACGACCATCGGCGATCTGAATTTTAATCCAAGTCCCTGCTGCATTGCGGCCAATCAAATTGACACGCTGCCCTCTTAGAATCGCTGCAATCGGGTCATACGTCGCTCCTGGACCTGACCGTACATTTAATGCGTACACAGCATTGGAAACAGTTGCCGTAGGTCCGTTGTTAACTGGCTCAGTTGACAACAAAGGCAGGTTAGCAATCGGATGATTCGTTTGTAAAAGTGGGGCATAGACCCAACCTTGGGCACCATTCGCAATTTGAACCTTTACCCAGGTAGCGGCTTGATTGCGTGCCAACAAATTGACCACATCCCCCTTTGCCAAAACCTTTGTAACGGCATAAGTTGGTGCAGGGCCTTCACGGAAGTTGAGCCGCAAGCTAGAAACTGTTGCCGTTGGAGTGTTGACTGGAGGAACAGGTGCTGGTGCTGGCGTTGGCAAAACAGAGACCAAGGTTCGGGTCAGGCTTGCCCGTGCGCCGCCAACATTTTCATAATACTCCATCTTAATTTCAACCACGCCACCAGGAAGTCTGATCTCACCCACAAAATCTTGAGGTGAATGATCGTGCCATGCGTCGATGATTTTCTGCCCATTAACCCACAAGCGCACACCGTCGTCGGTATTCGCTGTGAACCGGTACAGGCCAGGGGTAAGGTACATCGAACGCGTCCATCGTACCGAGAATTTTTCGGTGTTGATGGCAGAATTTGGAGACCCATTTCCCCAGTTAAAGGCTATGCCAGCGTCATCACGGACGAGGGCAGGAGCGCCAGTCAGGGTTTTATTGTTAAAGTATTCACCTCGCCAGGTGCTGTCGCCACTGCCCGGGCTGGCAATTTTTGTACGGTCGAGGCGGGCAACGGCACCGCCGACGCCTTCATAATACTCCATACGGATTTCGGTTATGCCACCGGGCAGATCGATTTCAGCGCTGTAGGGTGTTGCGGATTGATCAGACCATTTGTCGATGAGCAAACGGCCGTTTACCCACAACCGTACCCCATCGTCAGTCGTCGTTGTAAACCGGTAGCGCCCTTGTTCCAGGTTAATGGAGCGAGTCCATCGTACAGAAAAATTATCGGAAGCAACCACATTCCACGCTGGCGAGCTGCCACCCCAGTTAAAATCGATGCGTTCATCATCCCGCACCAAAACGGGTGTGCCAGACAAGGTCGTATTGTTAAAATATTCACCACGCCACCTGGCAATATCTATCGACAACGGCTCGATTGTTAACTTTGCTACTGCACCACCACCTGCATCATAATATTCAACCTTGATTTGATGATCCCCTGCTGATAAAAAGAGGGTGGCTGATAATGAATGCATCTGGCTGTCGTACCATGAATCGAGAATGAGCGCATTATCGACCCAGACACGCATCCCATCATCCATGGTTGCGGTAAAGCGATAGGTACCAGCCTGTGTGTTAATCGTCCGCTTCCATCGTGCTGAAAAGTTGTCAACGTTTACACCGGTGGGTGCGCCAGAACCCCAATCATGATTAATGTTAGCTTCCTGGCGGACCAAAATTGGATCACCGGACAAATTTTTGTTGTTCCAATACTTGGCTTGCCACTCATTGTCGGCAGCCTGTGTTGTCGATGTGAATCCACCAACTATCAGACCAAACACCAAGAGTGTTATCAAGCGAATTACCCATCCCGATACGCGTTTTGTTTTATTTGATCGTCTCAAGGCACACCTCCTGTGACCCACGCATCATGTCTCGCTTTCGATGCATTTTCCTACAGGAATGCAGCCTCCTTTTTGT
>QQUD01000034.1 GCA_008501785.1 Chloroflexota bacterium | reverse complement strand
CGCCACCCGCCAACTCACACGCCAGCGCCGCATCGTGGTCGCGGTTGGTGCCGTTGGAATGCAAAATCAATACCTTTGGTGGGGACTGGGGGTTGGGGGTTGGGGAGTGGGGAGTGGAAGATCGCTTACTGCTTACTGATGACTGCTTACTGTTTACTGATGACTGCTCACCGGTCAAATGACCTCGCCAGGCTTGATTTATCTCTTTGATAGAGAGATAGATCAATGTGGAGGCTGTGCGTCCACTGATAACCAGGTTTTCACCAGTGACTTTGCCGATTTGGGCATGAGGGATGTCTTGCAGCAGTTGGCGGAATTTGAGTGCGTTTTCGGGTTTGACTTCGACCACGAGGCGGCCTTGTGATTCGGAGAAGAGGATGTCAATGTCGGTGAGTGCGCCGTCGATGGGAACGGCCGTTATAGTCACCATCGCCCCCAATTCACCCGCCAAACACATCTCCGCCAGCGTCACCGCCAGCCCACCTTCAGCACAATCATGACAAGATGCCACCAAATCTGCTTGCATCGCCATATGCAATGCCCGATACCGCTCCAACGGATTTGCAATCGGCTGTGGCGGTTGACTGTTATTCGTTGACTGTTGTTCGTTGATTGTTAAATAATGACTACCAACTAATTCATGCCGCGTATCCCCAACAACAAAAAGCAAATTCCCTGCTTCCTTCAGGTCCATTGTGACGGTTTTATTCACATCAGGCACAATGCCTAGCGCCGAAATCAGCAATGTGCCGGGGATGGCGTGTTTTTCGCCATCTGCGCCAGTGTATTCGTTGTTCAGGCTGTCTTTGCCAGAAACAAACGGCGTTTGGTAGGCAATCGCAGCATCGTAGCATCCTTGCGTGCAGCGCACAAGCGACCCCAGCCGGTCTGGTAAATTAGGATTGCCCCAGCAGAAATTGTCGAGAATTGAAATCTGATCTGGGTTTGCGCCAACAGCAACCGCGTTGCGGAATGCTTCGTCGATGTTGGCCCAGGCCATTGCGTATGGGTCGTGTTCGCCGTAGTGAGGATTGATGCCGTTGGAAAGAGCAGCGCCTTTAATTGTTAATTGTTGATTGTTGATTGTTGATTGTTGATTGTTGGGAACCAATACTGTTGCATCACTCGGTCCGTGGTTGGCAATACCAACGAGGGGTTTAACGGCCGTTCCACCCTGCACTTCATGATCATACAACCGTACTACATCTTCCTTGCTGCGAATGTCGGGATGTGTCAGCAAAGATAAAAGGGATTTTGTGGGATGGGGGATGGGGGATGGGGGATGGGTCCGATCCCCAGCCCCTAATCCCTGATCCCTATCCTTCCATTCAGCACTTAAATGCCGCTGTGGAATGCCATCATGTAGGAATTCCATGCTCAGGTTGCCGACGAGGGTGTCGCCGTTGTAGATGTGAATACGGCCGTTATTGCCAAACGTACCCAAATTGGTTAGCTCTACATCTTGTCCGTCACAAATAGCTTGCATTGCTTCAAGATTTTCTGGTGGCACAGCAAACACCATGCGTTCTTGGGCTTCGCTGAGCCAGATTTCCCAGGGGCGTAGGCCGGGATATTTGAGCGTGATGTTGTTCAGTTGAATCACTGCACCCAGCTTTTCGCCCATTTCGCCGACAGCCGAAGAGTAGCCGCCTGCACCACAATCGGTGATGGCCGTGTACAGCTTGGCATCACGCGCACGCAGCACTACTTCCTGTACCTGTTTTTCCATGATGGGGTGGCCAATTTGAACGGCCGTTCCCGCTATCTCACTTGTCTGCACATCCATTTCCATGCTCGAAAATGTGGCACCGCGTAAACCGTCACGTCCTGTGCGGCCACCAATGGCAATTACCAAATCACCGGGCTGCGGTTCTGTTGGATGTGAACCACGTGGCAAAATACCTAAACAGCCACAGTATACCAGCGGATTTGCCGTGTACCCTTTGTGGTAATGAATCGAGCCATTAACCGTTGGAATACCCATTTTGTTGCCATAGTCTTCCACCCCCGCAATGACACCATCGGCAATACGGCGCGGATGCAGTACACCCTGCGGAACCTGCTCTTGTGGTAAGTCAGGCGGGCCGAAGCAAAGCACATCCGTGTTTGCAATCGGGCGAGCGCTCACGCCCAGCACATCGCGTACCACACCGCCAACGCCGGTGTTTGCACCACCAAATGGCTCCAAAGCGGATGGATGGTTGTGCGTTTCAGCTTTAAATGCCAGATCGTAGGTGTCGTCAAATGCCACGATGCCCGCATTATCCACAAACGCTGAATGCACCCACGGCTTGTTAATTTCTTCAGTTGCAGCACGAATGTAGGTGTTCAGCAGTCCGTTGATTTGTGTTTTGCTGCCGTCCGCCTCGGTAAAGTCGATTAGCGCTTTAAATGTTTTGTGGACGCAATGCTCGCTCCACGTTTGTGCAAGCATTTCCAACTCAATGTCAGTTGGATCGCGATTTTCATCGAGGTAATAGGATTGAATTGCCAGCATTTCGGCCAAATCAAGTGCCAGCCGCCGTTCTTTGCTAATTGCTAAAAGCTGCTCGTCATTTGCGTCGCGCACTGAAATAACATCAAATGTGCTGTCGTTATCCTGGTAAGGGAAAAATGGCGGTGTAATGGATTCGTTAATGGTGTAGCGATGAATAATTGGGTTGGCGAGAATACTGGTAGCTAACTGATGCAAATCGTCATCTGTCAAATCGCCGGTGAGCAAAAATTGGGTGCCGGTTGCAGCACGCTCTAGTCCGGTAATGCCGAGATGATGTGCAGCGCGGACAAGATTTTCGGCTGGTGGATCGGTGACGCCGGGGAGGAGGGTGGTTTCAATAATGAATTGTGAATTGTGAATGCTACTTGTTGTAGCTTTGAATTGTGAATTAGGGTCACTCGTCACTCGTAAATCGTCTATCGTCAATTCTTCCGTCACCGGATCAGCCAAGAGCATATGTCCAAGCTGTTTAGCTTCCTCTGGAGTGAGTGTGCCTTCTAAAAAGTAAAGGCGGTTTGGAACGATGCCGGTGATTTCGGTGATGCCTGCATTGTAAGCAGCTTTAAGCAATTTGGGGTGATTGGTGGCTGAGCAAGGGGTGATGCAGATACGGTAGGTGGCCGAAACGGCCGTGTTTTTCATTTGTGCTTCCAACGTCATTTCTCCATAAATAAAAAGCTCCCTTCAAAAGATGTGAAGGGAGCTTGAGAGACTAAGTAAGTAGGTGGATAAAAGTTTGGGTTATTTTATCCCCTAGCTGTATTAGGTATTTTGTTGCTAGTAAGCGATTGCTATCCATCGGAATCAACCTGATCGATACAAATGCCAATAAAGACCGTATTGTACATCAGCCATTATTTCGTCGCATGTTGACAAGAGTGCCAAATTTTAAATGGATATGTTTGTTCAATTTGTCTGATTTACGCTGTTTGTTGTTCGGATAGTACATGATCACAAATAAATTGTTGTATTTTTTGCCATACTTTACTATGAGCTGGATCCCAGACTCGCATTAGTTCATGGCCTGTATCTGCAAACATTTCAAGCTGTTTATCTTCCGTTTGGATGGCGTTGAAAATTGTTTTGGCGCTGTCTGCTGGGACAGCAGGGTCTGAGTCGCCTTGCAAAATGATGGTTGGTATCTTGATTTTTGGCCATAGTTTCCGTCCTGCTTGCGCCATCCGCACAAGCTGTGCCGTGCCTGACAGGGGAATGCGCGTCGCCCCCATCAACCAATCTTTCAAGGATGGATCATGCACGTCAATGTCAGGATTGAAATCCTTGACACGGCCTAAAAAGAGTTCCTTGTCAGTGCTTTTATGTTTGAGAGGGTAAAACCAGGGCATGAAATATTTAGCAATTACTGCTAATTTGATGCGTGGGTCGGGCACGTCGTACAAAGGGGCGATGAGCACCATACCGCGAATGTCGTCATTTTTGCTTGCCAGATAAGCGCTTAACACAGCACCCATTGAATGACCCATCACAAAAATATGGTCAGTAAGTTGGCGCAACTTATCCAAGGCTTCCTCTGCTTCGGCAATCCAATCACGCCGAGAAACTTTGTATAGCTTTTGGGGCAGATTGCCATGTCCGGGGAGCAGAGGACAATGAACAGTAATTCCATATTGGGCCAGAAATTTAGCCATATCGTGCGAACTTACGGGACTGCCCATGAAACCATGCAGCATCAGGCAACCAATACGGCCGTTTCCCGCTTTCACTTCATTATTTGCCAGTACAGTGTATGCTCGTCGTTGTTCCGGCACTTCATAACTAGGCTGAAAAGGCATATGCAGATTCCTCACAATCTCAGTTCGAAGTTAAGACAACACGAGTATAGCCAGAAGTTTGTGAGGGGCAAGAATCGAGAACCTTAAAAAGATTAACAACGCACAATATGCAAATTGCCATTTCTGAAATCGTGCCGTTGGAAACAGCAGCAATGAAGGCTGCATTGGCCCAAGTAGCGCCGCATCATACGCAAGGGCGGATTGTGATTGTGGTTTAATGTTGGGAGAACGCCCGTTTATTCACCACTCTGATCCGCAATCAAATATTATGTCAAGATTCCGTCTGAAAAACCGCGCCATTTGCTGCCATATCTATTAATAATTGGGGTGGGACAAATCGTTCCCCATACTTTCTAGCCAATTCGTGAGCACGGGTAACGAATTTATCAACGCCTATTGCGTTGATAAATTGCAACGTTCCCCCGTGAAATGGTGCAAATCCCCATCCGAAAATGCTGCCAAGATTGGCATCAGCCACCGAATGTAACACGCCTTCGTCCAGGCAGCGCACAGTTTCAATGGATTGAATGAACAGAATGCGTTCAATCATCTCTTGTTGACATAATTGTGGATTCTTGGGTTTGAATAGTTCGGTTAATTGGGGCCACAGGTGTTTGGAACGGCCGTTATACTCATAAAACCCCCCACCACCAGCCCGCCCTGGCCGACCTAATTCAATCATTTTGTCAATCACTGCAAATCCAGGATGGCCAATTGCAATTTTACTGTCACCAGCCGCATCACGAACCGTCTGATCACGTACATGCGCAGCTAGGGAAAGCGACACTTCATCCATCACCGCCAGCGGTCCGATAGGCATTCCGGCCTGCAAACCCGCCATTTCAATCGCTTGTGGATGCTGTCCCTCGGCCAACATTGCCATGCCTTCGTTGGTCCAGGTGCTAAAGACGCGAGATGTGTAGAAACCACGGCTATCATTCACCACAATCGGCACTTTACCAATCGCCAACACATAATCAAACGCTTTTGCCAGCGTTCCATTATCTGTTTTCTCGCCGACAATAATTTCCACCAACTGCATTTTGTGAACGGGTGAAAAGAAATGCAGGCCAATAAATTTCTCAGGGCGTTTGCTGGCTTTTGCTAACCCGGTAATGGGCAATGTGGACGTGTTGGAGGCAAAAATGCCTGCAGGGTTCATTTTGGCTTCGGCCATGCTGGTGACTTTTGCTTTCAGGTCGCGATTTTCGAAGACGGCTTCGATGATCAGGTCGCAGTTTTGCAGGTGGGTGTAAACGGCCGTTGCCGTTACCCGCCCCAAAACCTCATCCATCTTCGCCTGCGACATCCGCCCCCGACTCACCCGCTTCTCCAGCAAAGCCCGAATCTTTCCCAATCCACCATCTACCTTTCCCCTATCCGTATCAACCAAAACCACATCCATCCCCGCCATCGCCGACACATAAGCGATGCCATGTCCCATCATCCCCGCCCCCAGCACACCAACTTTCTTCGTTAGTTGAGGCGGTACGTTTTGTGGACGGCTCAATCCTTTTTTGATCTGGTTGAGCTGCGTCCAAAAGGCACCAATCATGTTTTTACTCACCTGCCCAGATGCAAGCTTCGCGTAGTAACGCGACTCGATTCGGCACGCCGTATCAAAATCAACCTGCGCCCCTTCAACCAATGCCGACAAGATGGCAGGTGGTGCTGGATAGTTGCCTTTAGTCTCTTGACGCATCATCGCAGGGGCAATGGCTACCATCTGGGCAATTTTGGGATGATGCGGACCGCCACCTGGAATTTTGTATCGCTTCACGGCATCCCACGGAGCTTTAGCATCAAGATTGGCAACTATCCAGGCACGGGATTGTGCCATTAAATCGTCAAAATCTTTGGCCAATGCGTGAATCATGCCTGCTGTGAACGCCTGTTTAGGCGTGTGCTTCTTGTTTTGCGTTAGCCATTCCAAACCAGCTTGCAAACCAATAATCCGCCCCGTTCGCACAACACCGCCAGCACCCGGCAACAAACCCAACCCAACCTCAGGAAAACCAAACTTGATGCGATCATTGTCCAAAGCAACGCGATAATGGCAGGCCAGCGCCAATTCCAGTCCGCCGCCCAATGCAGTACCATTTAGCGCGGCTACAACAGGTTTCCCTAACGTCTCAAGCCGCCGAAACAATGCTTTGATAGTCTGCGAAAGGTCAAAATGAAATTGTGCGTCATCAGATTCGAACATCGTTTCAATGTCCGCTCCAACCATAAAATGCTTTTTACCTGAGGTTAAAATCACCCCTGTTAAATTGTCATCCGCTTCCAATTTCACCACAGCTTCTTCAAATGCTGTGAAAAATTTCTGATTCAGTACGTTTGCAGAGCGATTTGGCATATCCATTGTCAAGGTGACAATGCCTTGATCATCATGCGAATAGTTAATAGCCATTGATTTTCTCCTCGAAGAGCCTACCCTGAGCGCAGCCGAACGGGTCGAAATGACGATTCAAAATACGCGCTAAGTTAAAACGATAAGGATTCTGTGTAATCCCAGGCAGAAAGATTGGGATGTTCTACACCAAGGTGTGTGAGCAAAATCTTGATTTGTGTACGGTGTTCTATGCCGTGGTAAAGTGCTTGAAGGACGACAGTCCAGTTGAAGTAGTGAAATGGCTGACCTTGATAGTCAACAGTGTGTTGTATGGCTGGATCAACCTGGCTGGCCATTTCAATGAGTCGATTGCCAGATAGTGTAGCCTTTTCCAGCAAATCGCTCATTGACATATTTTCCCAATCCAGGTCCTCTGCCCACGGCCGTTTTCCAGTCATCCGATTCAAATACCCCCCTTCAGCCTGAATCAAATGCACAAGGGTGGGATGAATTTTGCCAAAAACGCCTTTAGCTTCCATCTCCAGTTGCTCATCTGATAGCCCTTTGCACAGTTTAATCAACTGTGTATTTGCCCATAAATTATATTCAAACATTTTGTCTATTGTATTGTTTTGCATGTTACCTCTTCTTTTTATGCATGATTGATAATTTACGATTAGGCGGTTGCTTCGTAAATCGTAAATTTTTAAACTCGTTCCAAAATTGTGGCGATTCCCATGCCACCGCCGACACAAAGTGTCACTAAGCCGGTTTCGCAGTCGGTACGCTCCATTTCGTCGAGGAGTGTGCCGAGCAGCATGGCACCGGTTGCGCCGAGGGGGTGTCCCATAGCGATGGCACCGCCATTGACGTTCAGGTTTTCGGCGGAATCGATGTTCATGTCGCGCATGAAGCGCATGACCACGCTGGCAAACGCTTCGTTGACTTCGATAAGATCGATGTCGGACATTTTCATGCCTGCCAGCTTGAGTGCTTTGCGGGTGGCGGGAGCCGGGCCGGTGAGCATGATGGTGGGATCTGTGCCAACCAAAGCGGCGGCACGAATTCGGGCGCGGGGTGTGAGTCCCAACGTTTTGCCGCTGTCTTCGCTGCCAACGAGCACGAGGGCTGCCCCATCGACAATGCCTGAGGAGTTGCCAGCGGTGTGGACGTGGTTGATTTTTTCGACGTGTGGATATTTTTGCTGGGCTACAAAGTCGAAGCCCATTTGTCCAGCCATTTCAAAAGCTGGGCGCAGGTTGCCGAGGCCTTCAAGCGTAGTGTTGGGGCGAATGTAGCTATCTTTTTCGAGGATGGTAAGGTCGTTCATGTCTTTGATGGGGATGACGGAGCGGTTGAAACGGCCGTTATCCCGCGCAAACGCCGCTCTCTGTTGAGATCGCAAAGCAAACTTGTCCACATCATCCCGACTAAACCCTGCCAGCGTCGCAATCAGATCTGCTCCGATACCTTGTGGCACAAAATAAGTATCGTAGTTGGTTTGCGGGTCTTGTGACATGGGGCCACCATCTGAGCCAATGGGCGCACGAGACATGCTTTCCACGCCACCCGCCACCACCAGGTTTTCCCAACCAGAACGCACCTTCATCGCTGCCATGTTCACAGTTTCCAGGCCAGAGGCGCAGAAGCGATTGACTTGCATCCCTGGCACATCAATATCCCAGCCAGCTTTTTGCGCGGCAATTTTGGCAATATCTTGACCCTGATCGCCAATGGGTGTTACGCATCCCAAAACCACATCATCCACTTGCGACGTGTCGAGGTCGGTGCGGGCGACCAATTCATCCATCAATGTGACAACCAGATCAATTGGTTTAACCTCGTGCAGTTCACCACTTGCCTTTCCCTTCGAGCGTGGGGTGCGAATGGCTTCAAATACAAAAGCATTTAGGGTCATGGTTAATCCTCTCTATAATTCGATATGCGATTTAACAAATCGCACTACGGTTTTCATGGGTAGTGTGTCACGGCTTTGAAATTTAAGGTTCTTTAGGATTTCATGGGGTAAGACCCACATATTGTGTCGGAGTGGAGGCTTTAGCCGGTTCTCACGGCACATGTTCCGGCTAAAGCCTCCACTCACCTTGATTTCCCAAAGAGCCAAATTTAATTAAATGACACCAGCGGCTTGCAAAGCAGAAATTTCCTCTGAATTGTAACCGATCTCTGCCAAAATATTGTGGGTGTGCTTCCCTAACTCGGTGCCGATGTGTTTGTAGGTTGGTTTGTGGTTTGAGAGTTTGATGGGTGTGCCAATTTGCTGCTGCATGGTCCCGTTTTGGTGAGGTACGTCAACTACCATGTCCCGCGCCTTGGTTTGTTCATGATTGAGTGCTTCGTGGGTGGTGAGCACGGGTTCGACGCAGGCATCAAACTTGGAAAATATGTCAGTCCATTCAGCCAACGTCTTGGAACGAACGATGGTGCAAATTTCTGTTTTGAGCGTTTGCTGGTTGGTTTTGTCGAAATCCATACCGGGTTGAATCAAGTCTGTGCGGTTGATGGCGGTACAGAACTGTGTCCAGAATTTGGGTTCGAGTGCGCCGAGGGAGAGGTAACGGCCGTCACCCGTCTCATAAAAATCATAATAAATCCCACCGTTCAACAGCTCTCCTTCGGGCTTAGGCGTCACATCACCCACAAGCACCGATGCAGCAGTCATGCTGTTCCACGCCAGTGCACCATCATGCATCGAAATATCAACATGTGCGCCTTCTCCTGTTGCACTGCGGCGAATGACGGCACTGAGTAGGCCAATGACGAGATGCAAACTGCCTCCGCCGATGTCGGCAACCTGTGTGGGTAACGGTGGGGGGACTTGAGGGGGTCGCCCGTAATGCGCAATCATGCCCGATAAAGCCAAATAGTTGATGTCATGCCCTGCCCGATCTCGAAAAGGACCCGTTTGCCCGTACCCCGTGAGCGAGCAGTAAATCAGGTGCGGACAAATGGCTTGCAGTGCTTCGTACCCGACACCGAGTCGATCCATCACGCCGGGGCGCGATTGTTCCACAACAATGTCATACCCTTGCTGATTAATCAGCTTTTTGACAATGTTGGCTGCGCCTTCAGCTTTCAAGTTTAATCCCAGACTGCGTTTGCTGCGATTGAGCAGTGCCTGCCCTGCCGAAATGCCATCCTCATCAAACGGCGGTATCAACCGCGTCAAATCTGGCCGGTTCGGCGCTTCAATCCGCAAAACATCCGCCCCCAAATCTGCCAACATCATCGTTGCATACGGACCGGGCAGGAGGGTGGAAAAGTCGAGTATTTTTAGGTTTTTGAGTGGTGTAGACATATGAAGAATTTTGGATTTACGATTTACAATTAATGTGTCACATGTAAATCGTAAATCGTAAATTTAAAATCCCATTGCGCGGCCAATAATCTCTTTCATAATCTCATTTGTGCCGCCGTAGATGCGTCCAGCTCGGGTGTCGGTGTACATTTTGGCGATGGGATATTCGGACATGTAGCCGTAGCCGCCGTGCAGTTGCACGCATTCATCAACCACTTTGTTGACCAGATCAGTGAGCCAATATTTTGCCATTGATGCTTTTTCGGTGGTTAGTGTGCCTGCATTGAGTTCCATGATGCATTGATCGACAAAGGTGCGGCCAATGGTAATTTCTGTTTTCATTTCGGCCAGTTTAAAACGTGTATTTTGGAATTTACCGATGGGGCGACCAAATGCGGTACGGTCGTGGCAGTAGCTGATTGTTTCTTTAAGGGCGGCTTCTGCACCAGCTATGGCCTGGACAGCGATGGTTAACCGCTCTTGGGGCAGCTGCTGCATCATATAAATGAAGCCCTTGCCTTCTTCGCCCAACAGATTTTCGGCAGGAACGCGCACATTGGAGAAGAACAGTTCGGCGGTGTCGTTGCCTTTCATGCCCATTTTGTTGAGTTTGCGGCTGTGCTCGAATCCTTCCATGCCGTCTTCGAGCACGAGCAGGCTGATGCCTTTGTGACCGGTGGATGGGGTGGTTATAACGGCCGTTACCACCAACCCCGCCAACACGCCATTCGTAATAAACGTCTTTTGCCCGTTCACCAAATAACTGCCGTCAGGTTGTTTAACTGCTGTCGTTTGAATGCCCTGCACATCGCTGCCTGCATTCGGTTCTGTCATGCCAATGGCGCAAATCGTCTCGCCGGTAACACATGTAGGCAGCCAACGCTGTTTTTGTGCATCGGTAGCGTAATGTAAAAAGTAGGGCACTACAATATCTGAATGGACACCAAACCCGAGACTGCTGACGTTGGCATAAGCCAATTCTTCACTGATAATCGCATTAAAGCGAAAATCTTTCACATTCATGCCGCCATAAGCTTCAGGTACATCCATTGCCAAAAAGCCATTTTTACCAGCTTTGTGCCATACCTCACGGTTTGCAATGCCTGCATGTGTCCATGCTTCTTCATGGGGAATGGCTTCTCGCTGCAAAAATGCCCGAAACGCATCGCGGAACATGTGATGTTCTTCATCAATCATAAACTCTTGCATTGTTCTCCTCATTTTTATTTTATTGGCTGATCTGATTAGAGAATGGATTGATCCTATCCATCATTATATTACAAAGTGAACGGACAAATCACTTGGCTAATCATCCAATCATTTCCAGTCAATAAAATGATTGAAAATGATTGTTTGTGTTGACTTTTGCGCGTTTATTGCTTATAATGCGCAGAAAGTTGAGGGAAGTCCTTATGAAATCTAGCCGTCACACACAAATTAGAGACATTGTTAATGAAAATGGTCAAGTTACCGTAGCTGAACTCAACCGCCTCATCAATGTCAGTGAAGCAACCATTCGCCGTGATTTGGAAGAGCTGTCCCAAATGGGCTGGATTAGACGCACGCATGGTGGTGCGGTACGCGTTGGGCGTGCCGAAAAAGAGCCGCCGATCTTGCAGCGGCAAGTAGAGCAGACAGACGAGAAGCTGCGCATCGGGAAGGTTGCTGCCTCACTCGTTGCTGCCAAACAAACTATCTTCCTCGGCAGCGGCAGCACAGTAGCTGCCATTGCGCCCCACCTGAAGGAAATTGAAGATTTGACCGTTATTACGAATTCAGTGCCTGTGATTAATCAACTTGCAGGGCAAGAAAACATCGAACTGATCGTGATTGGCGGAATGTTGCGCCAGAGTGAGATGTCGATGGTGGGTCACATTGCCGAGATGGCAGTGCGTGAGTTTCGGGCTGACCTGGTTTTTATGGGGATGCGGGCGGTTGATGCTGAACATGGTTTTACCAGCGACTTTATGCCGGAAGCGATGACGGACCGAGCGATTTTACAAATTGCTCCTCAAGGGGTAGTGGTGGCCGACCATACCAAATTTGGCCGGGTCAGTACAGTCTTTCTGGCTCCAATAACGGCCGTTCACACCATTATCTCTGATGATCAACTACAACCTGAAATAGCGGCGGAATTACGAGAAAAGGGGCTGGAATTAATTTTAGCCTAGTGTTCCGACCAACAAGTATTGCCGGATAGCACATTGCGCCGGAACACTTAAACTGAAACCATTCGCAAACATTTTACCCGACAAAAGATGTTGGTTTCAGTACTAGTGAGGGATGTGAGTAAATATCAATAGCTTCCTCATGTAGTATGCAGCGTGAAATCTATTTGGTACAGATGCCTGACTTTTGCTGGCGCTTTTTGACATGCATTTTGCTTGACAACGTTTTGGCAAAACTTTATGTGGCGAATGCAAATCGACTATTCAATCTTTAAATAAACAAGAGAAATATTATGAATGGACAACACACGTATCAAGAAATTACAACTCAACCGACTGCCTGGGAAGATGCCCTGGCTGTTTTTGCGAAGACCGCGCCGACGCTCACACAAAGCTGGCAAACGCTGAACCCGAATCACGTACTATTTATTGGCTGTGGTTCCACCCATTATCTATCGGTGACTGCTGCTGCCCTGTTTCAGCAATTAACCGGCATCGTTGCTCGCGCCTGTCCTGCTTCTGAACTGCTGCTGTTTGGTCAGACAATAGTGGCCGACCCGGCCAAGACGCTGCTGGTAGCGATTTCTCGCTCTGGCACAACGACGGAAACGATTACGGCCGTTTCCAAATTCCAGCAGCAAGGAGGCGCTGCCGTCTGGACTATTACCTGTTACCCAGACAGCCCGCTGGCACAACAATCAGACATTGTTTTGTCCACGGTTGCCGCACAAGAGCAAAGCATCGCGCAAACCCGCTCATTTGCCAGCATGTTATTGAGTGCACAGGCACTTGCTGCTCACCTTGGTGATGAAGATTGGACCTTGTTACATG
>QQUD01001125.1 GCA_008501785.1 Chloroflexota bacterium | reverse complement strand
GGAAGCTGCTGAAAAGCTGCTTACCACTTATGATTTCAGCCGAACGGAAGTAGCAGTCAGCCAGGATCACTTCGCCGATCACTATTGGGATCCTGATGAACTTTCCTTGTCAACCAATAGAGCCTATCGGGAAGGAATCCGCGACAAATTTGACTACGTCGTTACGGTGCCCATTGAGTTCTATAACGAAAACACTGATACGTTATTCACTCATGCGATGGTCAATTATGAGAACTTCCCAGGCCATAGCGTCTATAACGTCATCGATTACCCACCATCAAAATGGGACACGCCTTATACAAAGCATTTTGAAATTGATGGAACACAGATTGACTATTTAGGCATTCCTACCGGTGATCGATATAGGCCATATGTTGCTCAGTCAATGTTTGAGTCTTGGGACTTCGTGTTAGCAAGATGAGTCGTTACCACGCTAGGAATGGATTATGAAAATTGTCACTCATTTAGGGTGGTGGCGAACCTTTATTTTTATCTTCGTACTTGGTAGCGGTCTTGCATCTAGAATGGTGTATGCCGATCAAGTTAATACTTTAGGGCTTAAGGAGGCGGTTACTAAAACCCTGGAACAGAATCCACAACTTTACCAATATTCCTTTATTCAAGAATCACTAATTGCCAAACGAAGCGCCAGTGATCTTGCACCTGCATTAAACCTCGAAGTCGAGGTTGAGAACTTTGCAGGTTCCGGCACCTATCAATCCCTGGATAGCGCTGAAACAACAATAGCATTGTCCTCAGTGATCGAGATGGGTGGAACTCGGCAAGCCCGTGTCTCTGTAATAGATGCCAGATCAACACGTATTGAGCTAGAACGACAAGCAGCAACGCTGGATGTATTAGGTGAGTTAACCAGCATTTTTATTGTAGGTTTGGCAACCCAAACAAACTTAGAGTTGGCCAAGGAAGCCTTGACTCTATCCGAGTCCTTACAAAAAACGGTAGAGCGACGTGCGGAGCAGGGGGGGGCACCAGAAGCAGAGGTTATGCGTGCTAAAGCTGCAGTTTACCAAGCCAAAATTAGAGTCAACGCTTTGCAAAAGCAATTCGAGCGTCAATCAATCCTTCTTTCTAGACTCTGGGGAGATACTCACACTAGCTTTACGGCATTGGATGGTGATTTATTTGAATTTGGATCAAGTGATTCCTTTGCTTCTCTATATGCGCGAGTAAAGACTTCACCTGCAATCCAAATATTCGCCAGCGAAGCACGACTTAAAGAGGCGGAAGCCAAATTAGCTCAAGCCAATAGTAGGAGTGATTTAGTTTGGCGTTTAGGTATCAGGCATTTAGAAGAGACTGATGATACTGCGGTTATAGCGGGTGTTTCGATACCGCTGTTTTCTAAGAACCGTAATCGTGGAAATGTTAGAGCCGCAATTGCAGAACGCGATGCAGTTGAATATGCGGAACAACAAGCGCTGCTTAACTTACATTCGCGGCTGTACAAAGCCTATTCCTTGCGAGAGCAAAATAGAACAGCGGTGAATCAAATGCGTTTGTATGCAATTCCTACTCTTGAGAAAGCTCTCACTCTAACTCAAGAAGCATACGAAATTGGTCGTTATCGTTATCAAGATTTGGTTTCCGCGCAAATAGAATTACTAACGGTTAAACAGCAACAAATAGAAGCTGCTAAGAACGCATTATTAAGTCAGGCACTAATCGAACAATTAACTGGTGAAGCTTTATCACAGGACAATATTCAATGAAAAAGCATATTTTTACCGTTCTGTTATTAACTTTATTCCTAAGTAACAGTTCTTTGGGCAGTGAAGATGATGAGCATGAACTAGAAGAAGAACAAGAAAATATCAGCAAGATTGAAGACACCATGGCCAAAAAAGTGGGGGTTGGAACGTCGATCGCCTCTGCTCAAACACTCCATCAAACAATCACGGTCTTTGGAGCGCTTGCGAGCGGCCCAGAGCAGATTAGTCACGTTCGTGCTCGCTATGAAGGATTGATCAAATCCGTGGCGGCAAACATTGGTGATCATGTCGGAAAGGGTGATTTATTAGTAACCGTAGAATCTAATGAGAGCCTAAAGACCTATCCTATTCGTTCCCCAATTAAAGGGGTAATTGTGCGGCGTCATGTAAATACCGGAGAGGTTACTCAAGGTCAAGTATTAGTCTCGGTGGCTAATTTCGAGAAGCTCTGGGCAGAATTACGAATTTATCCTACACAACAAACTAAGGTCACAACAGGTCAATCGGTATATATCATCGTAAGTGATCGTACTCTGGAGGGTGTAATTACACATATTATTCCCGCGCTCAATAACCCCTATTTAATCGCACGAATAGAACTAGAAAACGAAGATTTAAGTTTATCGCCTGGTCTACCTGCTGAGGGGAGAATTGTTGTTAACAGCCTAAACGTAGATGTTGCTGTTAATAAAGAAGCCATACAAACACTAAGAGGTAATTCGGGTGTCTTTGTTAAACATGAGGAAGAATATGAATTTATTCCATTGATCTTAGGGGAAATGGATAACCAGAATATTGAAGTGTTGGAGGGGCTTGAGGAAGGGACTGAGTATGTTAGCGAGAACAGCTTTCTTATAAAGGCCGATATTTTAAAATCAGAAGTAGAAGATGATGATTAGGGGCGCTCTATGATTGATTCAATATTGCGTCTTGCCATTAAGCGTCGCTATTTATTATTAAGTACGGTTTTTGTCATCATTGGTTTTGGTGCCTGGAGTTATCAGAAACTACCAATTGATGCCGTACCTGATATAACCAATGTTTTGGTGCAAATTAATACAGAAGTCCCTGGATATTCTCCTCTTGAGGCCGAACAACGAATTACCTTTCCGGTAGAAACCGCTCTAGCTGGGTTGCCAAAACTGTCTTATACACGGTCTCTTTCACGCTACGGACTGTCGCAAGTATCGGTCGTATTTGAGGAAGGCACCGACATTTATTTTGCTCGTAATTTAATTAATGCACGTTTGGCTGCTATTAAAAGTGTATTACCACCAGGAGTGGAGCCCAAAATGGGCCCCATCTCAACCGGTTTGGGCGAGATATATATGTATACGGTACATGCGTCGCCAGATGCACGTATGAGTAACGGCATGCCGTACACCTCGACAGCGTTGAGAGAAATACAAGATTGGATTATCAGGCCTCAACTAGCGCAGGTAAAAGGTGTTATTGAGGTAAATAGTATCGGCGGATATAACAAGCAATATCACGTCACGCCAGATCCAAAAATGCTGTTGTATTACCGCATAAGTGTTGAGGATGTGGTTAAAGCTCTTCAAGCAAATAATGATAATCGCGGTGCCGGCTATAT
>QQUD01000834.1 GCA_008501785.1 Chloroflexota bacterium | reverse complement strand
TTGGAGTGTGGTTTTATTGATGAGGACTGCCCTGCTAGATGTTGTAAACGGTTCGAACCCAAATGAATGTACTTGAACAGAGTAGCTGCCAGGAGCCAATGTGGCGGAATAACGTCCACTGCCATCGGTGATGTATGGGATAGTGTGTCCACTGTTGTTGGTGACAGAAACGACTATGCCCGGTTGTGGAACATCGTTGTAGAACACGACGCCTTGTAAGTTGCCAGTGGTTACAAGCGGCGCGATGGCTTCATAAGTATCGAGTAACCCCCAGCCTGCATCGTTATTTGGATGTGTGGAATTGATGGAAACGGCCGTATTTTTCAGTTGCTCTAATAGTTGTGCGTGCGTTAAGGTTGGATTGGCAGACAACATTAACGCAATCGCACCGGTTACGTGGGGAGCAGCCATCGACGTGCCGTGATTGTATCCATATTTATTATCGGGCAGGCTGGAATATATTGCCGTACCTGGAGCGCTGATATAAGGTGTTTGCTCTGAGGTTAAGGAAGATGGTCCTCTCGAAGAAAACCAGGCCACTTCATCTCGAATGGTGGTAGCTGCAACAGCCAATGTGTTTGTATAAGAAGCTGGTGAGCTTATTGTTTGGCTAAATGGACCATTGTTACCGGCCGAAAAGACGGTGACGATACCTGCGGCTTGTAACGCGTTGATATCTTCCACAAAAGTCGTTTCATTACTGGAGGCTCCCCATGAATTATTGATCACATCGGGTGCCAGAGACGGATCGCCGTTGGGGGCCAACAGCCATTCAAAACCGGCATGAATAGCGCTGTCAAAAATCAACCCCGTTTCATTCGTTAAGCCCACGGCGATCCATTTAGCTCCTGGGGCAATGCCGATACCATTTTGGCCAACGGCCGTTCCGGCAACATGTGTCCCGTGCCCATGCAGATCAATCGGTTCTGTCATGGTGGGAACGGGTGCAAAATACCAGCTGCCAGCGTGATCAAATGAACCATTGCCCAGATTGCCGCGATAGTTGGGCAGTAAATCTGGGTGCTGCCAATCAACGCCACTGTCCATGATAGCCACGGTGACGTCCGTACCGTCTACGTTTAGTCCGTGCCAGACGTGGGGTGCGTTGACGCGGTTGATGCCCCAGCTTTGAATAGGTGAGGTGAAAACGGCCGTTGTGTTTAACAACTCATCTGGCACAATGGCGCTTGCTGGTGGCACGAAGTATTGGCGCTGCTCATCTAACTCAATCTGCTTCACTGATGCATGGGCTGCCAATTGTGCAATTGCCTCCGGTGTACCGGTGACGGCAATGGCATTAATGATCCAAAATTGACGGTACTGGGTGATTTTCCCGGATTGTTGGATGGATTGGAGTTGGGGGAGGAGGGTGGCTTGTGCGGAAACGGCCGTTTGCTGTAACGCAGACATCACTTGTTGTCGTCTGGGAATCTCAGCCGCAGAAAGTGTGAGTTTGTTCAAATTGGCCGTTTCATTGAGATGGACAATAACGCGGATAGATGTGTCGGGTGTTGTTTGTTGTAGTGTGGTTTGTAATTGTGGTGAAAGCTTTGCCGGGTAATGGGTGGCTGTTACCAAAGTTGCTGGTAAGGTGAGAACGGTGATAATAAATAAACTTGCGACCACCAACGACACACCCACTATCATCATCCGGCGCACAGATTGATAGGGCAAATTAACATTTCTATCTTTTGTTATGTAATGCTTGTTGTAAGCCATCATTCCTATTGTAAATGGTATTAAGTTGATGAGTAGTATCCAATGGTAATAGGTCAAGAAAACAAGTTCAGACAGGTAACAGTGAATTCGCTTTCAGTGGGGCCACAATCACTAAAAGTTCCAACACTATCTATTATTATACCAACCTATAACAATGCTTACTTTTTACCCGATGCGCTGGACTCTGTGTTTGCACAAAATTTCCCATCTTTAGAAATTATTGTGATTGATGATGGCTCTACAGATGAGACGCAAACGATACTTACAGAATATTCGGCGCAGATTCGTTACTTGTATCAAACAAATGCGGGTTCTGCTGTAGCCCGAAATACAGGATTGCAATTGGCGCGGGGTAAATACATCGTTTTTTTGGATGCGGATGATGTGTTGCTGCCAGGGAAGTTGGTGGAACAGGTGCAGGTGTTGGAAAAACGGCCGTCTTTAGGTCTCGTCCACAGCGGCTGGCAAATTATTGATGAATCAGGTCATGTCTTGCGCAACGTAGAGCCGTGGCACGAGATTCCCGAATTAGATTTAGGTGCCTGGGTGTGGCACAAGCCTGCTTTTATGGGAGCCATGATGTTTCGCCGCTCAATGCTGATGCAAGTAGATGGATTTGATGCCGAGCTGCGCCAATCTCAGGATGTTGATTTGCTGCTGCGATTAGGGTTGGCGGGATGTACTGCTGCGTGGCTGCATCGACCCACCTACCAATACCGCATCCATGCCCAAAGCACCATCCGCCAAAATGCAACAGCGCAACACCATTATTTAATGCGTGTGCTGGATAAATTTTTCGCCGACCCACGTGTGCCCGCACACCTTATGAGAGATGAACGAGAGATTCGTTATTACAGTTTGCGTTGGATTGCATGGCATTTTGTAGAAACAGGAAATTTAGCGGACATCAGTCAACCATTGCAGGACGCGTGGCATCATTCTTCATACTCACCTTGCGAAACGGTACTGGATTGGATTGTTTTTTTTGCGCGATCCTTTGATTTGGCGAAACGGCCGTTATCCACCTTCCCCGAATTATGGCCTCATTTTGCCTCAATTGTGGAGCTTGATGAATCATGGCCTGTAATCGAACGTTTGTTGAACTGGTGGCTTTCACACAGTAAATTGAATGTGATTGATGAAAGTGAGACGAAACAATTTTTGGTTGAGATATGGGGGGGATGGTTAACGGCCGTTTCTGCAGAAACCACACTTACCATTTCGGCAGAGATGATTATTGATTGGTGTTTGTGGTTTGAGCAAGGTGTCATGTCCGGGAAATTGGATATAACGAAATCAGAGCGCTTCCAAACATGAACATCTGCACAAGTATTCTCTTTATCTCAATGGACTATTGTACAGAAACCGGAAAATTTTACTGGGACAGGATTGGTTACTACTTGGCAAAACCTGGTGCAATTAGGATTAATTTCTCCAGCAGAGTCGCACCTGGTTGTCAGGGTGCTGTTGACGTTGTTTGGTCAGTTAATGCTGCGACGTCCCTGGCCTGAAGCCATCACCACGCTCTGGCTCGCTTTCCGTCGGTCACTTACATCACCCAGAACGATTGTGCATTGGTGGGTTTTGATGAACACGGCCGTTTCCTAC
>QQUD01000898.1 GCA_008501785.1 Chloroflexota bacterium | reverse complement strand
ACGAGACGGCCGTTTCCACCCCACCCGCAAGCGCACCAATTTCGGCAGCCCAACAGCAGTTAAAATGATGGGGATTGTGGTTAAAACGCCTGTACTGAGCACAGTCGAAGTGGCCGTATTCAACCACCCCAACAAACCAACAAACAACACAATCAACCCCACAACCCCAAACCCCATCCCAAATCCAAACAAAACTCTCTCTAATCCCTCTTCTCTTCCCTTTTCTTCCTTTGCTTCTTTGTTCCTTTGTAATAAAAAAATCCCATCCCAAATCCACAACCCAACCCCCAGCGCCATCACCCCCAACCACAACGCAACCAGCACATCCACTACAGCCTGCCCCAGCACAGACCAATCATTTCCCAATGGCAACCACTTCAACTCTGCCAACTGCGCCACCAGCAGCGGACTAAACGGCTTATACACCACAAAATAACTGGCAATCGCAAAGAAAAACCACGCCACAAACAGCGCAATGAATACCCAACGCAACCAAATGCTAGTTTGATATTTCTTCATAATCGGCATTCCCCTCCACACGAGATAAATTAATTTGTAAGGGGTTGTTGAGTAACGGCCGTCTCGCCACCAACAAAATCAGCAACAACCCAAACGGTAACGGCAAATACATGACAGCACTTTCCGCAGACCCAGAAATCGTGCCCAAAAACAGCCACCACATCCCCACAGCCGAAAGCACTAGCGCAACAGCAGCAGCCCATTCGCCCCATTGCCACTTCATGGCAATCTGCTTCAATGTCCACAAAATCGGCAAATACAGCACAACATAATTCGTCGTTGCCGTGCGGCTTACCAATAAATTTGTAACAACCAACGTCACACAAATCGCCATTAAAAACTCAGAAGAACCAATTTGCAAACGAGGCAATTGCCACCAATGGTATAGCAAATATCCAACCAGGCTCACAAACAATAAAACTTCTACAGTGCGCCCAAGTTGGGACCAATAAATTCGGGTCACAATGTAAATGGGAGACCCTTCAACCGTATACCCAGGGTAAGCCATCACTTGTTCAACAAAACTCAACAACCAGCGAGGCGACAGTAAAAATGATATGCCTGCTAATATTCCCATACTTATCACAAACGCCCACAAAAATCGCCATCGCCGCTGCCCAATTCCCCATATTAACAAGGCAGGAATAATCAAAAAGCTCATTTGCGGCTTGATTGTTGTTAGTGCCAATAAGGCAGCAGCACTCACATCTTTGCCATTGTATAAGGCTAAAAGGCTCCCCACCAGCCACAAAAATATCAATCCTGCAAATTGTCCTAAAATAACGGTGCGTGTGCCATTATAGAGTAATAGTGACCACAAAATGATCACACTCATTAACCACAGCGATGGTCGCCACAAAACAAGACGCAAACATAAAATCGTCCCCACAAACAGGGAAAACATAAGCGTCACCAGCCAAATGGCTTGCACCCACAGGTAAGGAAGCCCCACCAACGGCAGTAATAAAAAGACTGTGTAAAACGGATACACAAACAAGACTTGATCTTCGGTTGGTTGTGCTAAACGGCCGTAAATGACCCTCTGTATCGCCTCCGTCGCCTCATCTGAATAAGGGTCAATACCCTCCAACCAAAACACCTGCGCACCCTTCCACCGTGGGAAAAAATCATTCGCACCAGGGGCGTGTATCACAAATGTGTAATAGGTCGCCACGACCATAAAAACAAATAAAAACAGACCCCCCATCCCTATTCTTACCGAATCTCTGCGAACAAACGACATAACAAATCAAACCTTTATAAAATTAATCATACATAAATAAAAACTCGCTGCCAGAATAACATAAAAAAGTAATCCTGTTCAATAAGAAAGAAGAATAGGACCCTGGTCATCATTTCACAAAATTTACCAAATATCACGAAAAAATTCACAGGTTTTACACCATTGACCACCAACACACTTGCTATCATGTACCAACTTTGGAAAGGACTGAAAGATCATATTGGAGCACACAAAACAAATTAAAAAAAGCAACTATACAATGCGTCGCGGTCTGAGCTTGACTTCGGCGATCTCAGTCGAGTCGTCGAAGACCTGTATAGTTTCAAAAAAACAAATATGGGAGCAAACATGCAGTTAAAAGCTTGGACCCTAGTCATCTTCATAGGATTATTGACAGCCATCGGATTTTCCTCGCATGTCAAGCCCGCTCAAGGGTATGAAGAACCCATTCACGACAAAATACATTTTACTGGCACAGATTTCGCATCTGGCAGCGGCACAGGGTTCGCCGTTTCAACCAATGGATTAACCATTGCCGATAATGAATTAACCGCCGTTTATACCTCACCAGACATTGAAGCGTCCTTACCCTTTAATGTCGTTGTTCCCCAATGGGATGCAACACAGCCCAAAGGTACCAGCATCACCATTCAAGTACGCACCCGTACCTCAAACGGCCCCTGGAGTGACTGGTTTGTGATGCAAGAAGACCACGACTTAACCGTTGCAGGAAGCAATTTAATCTCCGGAAACATGATTTCTGTACCTGAAATTGACAAACGCCATTCACATGTCCAATTTTCAGTAAGCATGGGACGCAACATCTCCCTCGCCGCGCCTGTTTTGGAAGAGATGGTATTTACTTTTATCGACGCCACCTCTGGTCCCACAACGGCAGAGCTTGTCGCCCAACAACAAGCTTTAGATGCAAATCAAAACAACACCTCCTATCTCACAACCGGTCATCCACGACCCACAATTATTAGCCGCGAAGTGTGGTGCTTCTATGATGATTGCGACTACACCGATGGATTAGAATATTCACCAGCAACACACATGGTCATTCACCATACAGTTTCTGCCAATGGGGGTACAAATTGGGCCGCCACCGTTCGTGCCATCTGGTCCTATCACACCTATACAAATGAGTGGGGCGACATTGGCTATAACTACTTGATTGATGTCGATGGGCTGATTTACGAAGGCCATCTGAATGAAGATTACGAGAATTTAGACGTGGCAGGAACGCACGCATCTGGTGCTAATTTAGGCAGCATGGGCGTTTCACTGTTGGGTACGTTTACGGCCGTTGACCACGCCTTGCCCGGCATCAAACCGCCAGAACCAATGGTCGATTCACTGGTTAACCTACTTTCTTGGAAAGCAGACCAGCGTGACATTGATGTCTATGATGCCAGCAACACACTGCCCAATGTAGGATGGGGATTGCCACACTTAATGGGACACCGCGATGCCTATGGCACAACAGAATGCCCCGGTGATCAGGCACATGCTTTATTACCTGAAATTCGTGACCGCATCGCTGCCAATATTGGGCTAACCAACGAATATCTCATTGTTGACGAGGCTGGCCCCTACTTTACGCGCAGCAACACAAGCTGGTACGAAGGCCCCAATGAATGTGGCACAAATGGGCATTCTTTTTACGCATGGTCTACCACAAACCCAGACTCACCCATTCGTTGGGGTAAATGGCAGCCACCCATCACAGAAGCGGGATATTATCGCATTGAAGTGCGCGCACCTTATTGCTACACAGGCCGAGGAGAAACCGATGGTGCTACCTACACAATCAATCACGCCAATGGCACGGACACAGTTATTCTCAGCCACAACGATCAATTAGGCGTGTGGATGGACCTTGGTGTTTATTATTTGCACGCAGACGATAGCACAACGGTCCGTCTCACAAATTTGACCACGACCGACGAGGGGAAAGGGGTCTGGTTTGATGACATGCGCTTGATTGAAGTGTCACCTGAACTAAAAGCAAGTTCACCCACAGAAGAAGGCTGGACAAACAACCCTGATGTGGAATTTGTCTGGCAATTAAGCAACAGTAGCCCCCCCCAAACAACTACGTTAAAAGTTGCCACCGACACCGACTTAACTAATTTAGTACTTGAAGAAACGATTCCAGGTAATGTGGTGAGTTATACGCATATGTTTACTGAAAATGTCACATTATATTGGCAAACTTCGGTTGTACTAACAGGCACACAGGATTCGTTGGTCACGTCGGTGAGCAAGTTTGGGGTAGACACGGCCGTTCCCACCTCCACCGCCCAACTCATCTACACAAAAAATGTCACCGATGTATACAACCTTGTCTGGACCGGCACGGATGAACTCTCCGGCATCGCTGGTTACAACGTTGCTTATCGTACCATCAGTGAAACCACCTGGACCAGTTGGCTGACGACAACAGTGAACACATCCGCGACCTTCACCCCACCTGACCCTGAACAAACCTACGAATTCCACATCATCGCTACTGACCATGCCGGAAATATAGAAATAAAAACTGAGCCTGACCTGAGTACAGCAGAGGCAATAGACCTGCCTCATGCTATAATGCTGCCGATGATTAAGAAGTAATCGGTGAACAGTAAACGATAATCGGCAATGAGAAAGCTTAACTTACCGATTATCGTTTACCGACTACCGATTACCAAATTCGGAGGTTGCAGAAAATGGCAGAGGCTGAGAAGATCGACATTCTCATTGTGGGGACAGGACCATCGGGAACATCAACCGCATTACATTTAATTAAAAGCAATCCAGCGTGGGCAAACCGGATTGTGATGGTAGACAAAGCCATTCATCCACGTGAAAAGCTGTGCGGCGGCGGCATTACGCATCTGGGGCAAAATATTTTGGCACGATTGGGGCTGGAAATTGAACCAAACAGCTTCGATGTGAGAGAAGTCCGCCTCGTTTATAAAGACAAAGGCTACTCGTTTTTTGGCAACCCTGTTTTTCGCATTGTGCGCCGTGATGAATTTGACCATTGGCTAGTGAAAACGTGTACACAACTTGGTGTGACTGTCCATCAAGGCGAAGCGGTAAAAACAATTACACCCCACGATGATTTTGTAGAGGTTGTCACCGAAAAGCGCACCTTTCATGCAAAAGTTTTGGTAGGAGCAGATGGATCGAAAAGCTACGTGCGCCGTGCGTTGAAATGGCAAGACAATACGCAAGTGGCTCGTCTATTAGAAATATTAACGCCTGAAAATGCAGCAACCACGCCTGAATTTCGAGAGAAAACGGCCGTTTTCGACTTCACCCCCATGACCGACAACGGCTTACAAGGATATTACTGGGACTTCCCCAGCGTCATCCAGGGTCAGCCATTCATGAATCGCGGCCTCTTCGACAGCCGCGCCCGCCCCGACCTACCCAAAGCCAACCTCAAACAAACCCTGCGCGATTCACTACAAACCCGAAACCGCAATCTCGATGACTACAAACTCAAAGGGCATCCGATCCGTTGGTGGAGCACCAAAGCCAAATTCTCACAGCCACGCGTCATTTTAGTAGGCGATGCGGCCGGAGCCGACCCGCTGTTTGGTGAAGGCATTTCGTTTGCGTTGGGCTATGGCGAAGTGGCAACGAAAGCCATCAACGATGCGTTTACGCATCAAGATTTCAGCTTTGCCAGCTATGGCGACATCGTGCGTAACGATCCCCTATTTAAACATCTTGACGGCCGCACCCGCCTCGCCAAATTTGCCTACCTGATGCCAAAATTCCCGCGCTTTGTGCGCTTCGGCTTTACGATTGCCCCTTGGATAATAAAATTAACCCGCTGGCGCGACCCAAATTACACGCCTGATGAAAAACCAACGGCACGATTAATTGATGTTGTGCAATCGATGCAAACATAGTGAAGAATGAAGAAAATAATTAATTTGTGAATTGGTGAATGGTTAATGATTGGTTTGCACACAGGTAGATAAATCTATGTACATATCTTCTAAATACGATCCCGAACGTGACCCTTTTGCTGATGTTGCAGCTGCTGTAACCAAAGCACAAGCCGAAAACAAGCGTATTTTGCTTATCGCTGGCGGCGATTGGTGCATCTGGTGTGAAATCCTGGCGACTTTCATGCACAACACCGAAGCCGTCACCAATCTACTCACCAAAAACTACATCATCGTCAAAGTCAACGTCAGCAAAGAAAACGAAAACAAAAAGTTCCTCACACAATACCCAGAAATCCCCGGCTATCCGCACATTTTCGTATTGGATGCAGATGGCACATCCCTCCATACGCAAGACATGCTTGAACTGGAAATAGGCAAAAACTATGATGAAGTCAAATTCGTTGAGTTCCTTGAGATGTGGCGTCTGGAAGAATAACTGGATTCATTATGCCCAAGAAAACAGATTTTCATCTCAGGGTTTGGAGCGTTGTAGGATTCGTTTTAGCGATGTTGATAGCTTCATGCAGTGGAAAATACCTTGAAGATACCGACCACGAGTGGAAAACGGTTACGAATGAGCAATTCAATTTTTCCGTAGATTATCCAACGAAATGGGTTACTCAAGTATTTGATGAAAACGGTTACAAAGGCGATAAGGATACTCGATTAATCATCAGCCGTCCTGCAATATTCCGACATGATCCTTCTACATTTGCAATTCGGATTGAATCTAGAGCAATGGAAAGTCCGGATTTACAGGATGTCATTGATTGGAGTGATGAATACCTGGATTGGATTCGTGCTGGTCCTACCAAGGGATATGGTTTCGAAGAGATTTTGTTGGAAGAAGATGAAATTAATGGTTACCCAATTATGAGGCGTCAATATACCTTATCGAGTAATTTTCTTAAGGTTGAGGAAATCCTTATCGCTCGCGAACAAGACATGATTATGATTACTATGATTGTCGATAAGGAATATTTCACAAGCTATCATAGAGATTTTGACGACATTGTTGCTAGTTTTAGCCCGTTAGAATAATTCATATACAAAACCAATTTTCAAAATCCATAGTATCATGTATTAGCATTTAGCTTTTACCTGACACCTGACACCTGACAGCTTACAATAGAAGCATGGTTGTTTCATCAAAAGTACCGGCGCAGTTCAAACAAGTGCCAATTATAGAGTATCTGGCGGCGCGATTTACGTATTTGTCGGTAGATGAATGGCGGGAGCGGGTGGAAAACGGCCGTTTAACCCACAACACCCTCCCCTGCACCACCAACACCATCGTCACCCAAGGCGACATCGTCACCTACCACATGCCAGACCCCGACAAGCCGCCACAACTCGAATACACCGTCCTCTACGAAGACGACTGGCTGCTAGGCATCAACAAACCGGGCACCCTGCTCGTCCACGCCAAAGGGCGCTACGTGCGCGAAAACCTCATCTACCAACTGCGCACCTACCACAATCCACCACTGCCCCATGTGAACCTGGTCAACCGGCTCGACAAAGAAACGTCTGGCGTGATTATGCTCGCCAAAGATAAAGAGACGCTGCGCCACATGAGCCGCCAATTCGCCATCGGCGACGTTACCAAAACCTATCTGGCAATTGTGCATGGTACGCCCAGCCCCGCGTCTGGCACGATTGATCTGCCCATTGGCAAAGTTGATGCACCGAGCAAAGGGAATCATTTTGGGATTGATGCGGTGAGGGGGAAAACGGCCGTTACCCACTACGAAACCTTGCATACCTGCAAGATTCATCATGGAGAAGAGATTTCATTATTGCAATTAACGCCAAAAACAGGACGGACACACCAACTGCGCGTACACACAAAAGCACTGGGACATCCAATTGTGGGAGATAAACGGTATGGTATTGATGATGAGAGGATAAGGGAGGAAAACGGCCGTTTGTTACTAGAAAGGCAGGCACTTCATTGCGCCGCCACCAGCTTCCAACACCCCCACACCGGTGAAACCTGTTTGATCGAGGCTCCTATGCCCGATGATATAGAGTCATTCCTCCAATCCGCCGAATGTTAAAACAAAACCACCTAAATCATCCAACTCCGGCAGCTTTGCCAGATCAACCATTGTTGTATAAGATTGTTGCATAAAAAACGGCCGTATTCCACAATACGGCCGTTTCCCACCCTCTTCCTCTATCTCTCGCTCTATCCTCTAGCTCTCCTCCCCCACCTCCATATCCGCCAAATGCTCCAACGCCTTCACCAGCGCATGATTTCCGTCACCGCCCAACCCCTGCTTTTGCAGCGTGCGATACAAATTAAACACCATGCTCGTACCCAACACCGGCACACCCATCTGGTCCGCTGCTTCCAGCACCAGCCGCAAATCCTTCTGCTGCAAATCAATCGTAAAGCCTGGCCGCCAATCACGCTCCACCACCTGTGGCCCTCGATTACTCAACATCCAGCTGCCCGCTGCGCCAGCCGAAACCGCTTCCAGCGTCTTATTCAAATCAAGGCCACCCGCCTCCGCAAACAGCAGTGCTTCACCAACGCCCATCATCGTCACCACGACCAAAATCTGGTTCACTAACTTTACAGTTTGCCCTGCACCAATTGGTCCCACATGTGTAATCTTGCTGCCCATCGCCTGAAAAGCAGACATGGCTCGTTCTACTTGAGCAGCATCACCGCCAACCATAATGCTGAGTGTGCCTCTGGCCGCACCTTCACTGCCACCGCTAATTGGCGCATCCAGCATATGCACCCCTTTTTGCTCCAGGCAGCCAGCAATATAGCGCGTCTTCTCTGGGCTGATCGTGCTCATATCAATCACCAAATCACCCTCATTCAACCCATAAATCGCGCCATTTTCCCGCAGAATCACCTCATCCACATCCTGCGTATCGCTCACACAGGTAATCACAATCGACGAATGCGCCGCCACATCAGCCGGACTGCTGGCCGCATGAGCGCCTGCTTCAATCAAAGCATCCATCTTTTGCGGTGAACGATTCCAAACATACAGGTTAAAGCCTGCATTCAGTAAATTCTGAACCATCCCCTTGCCCATAATGCCTAAACCAATAAATCCAATCGTCTCGCTCATGCTAAACTCCTTTGCAAATAATCTTCCGGAAATTTATCTGAAATCAAGTCGGTTTTTTAATCAAATTTCCGGGATGATGCTTACCCATGCTGGCTGATATTGAATATCGACCAACGAATTTTTATGGAATAACGATCTATTTCCCGATTATCTGTCGTAGAGCGCCGTCAGTCAATGCTAAAAGGTTGTCATAAAGTGAGAATTAGCGTTTCCCAAGAAAGAATCAACCAATCTTTGCTTTCTTCTCCAGTAGAGCATACAATTCTTCCCGTTTGATCAATAAATTGAACTTACTTCAATTGAACTGGTTCAATAAACACAGTAACGAACGCTCAAGCGCCCGACACCTAAACATGCGTCGGGTCTTTTTTTGACATTTAAAAACAGCTCGCAAACGATTTATCGTTACCCACGATTATCACAATAAGTGATCTATCACAATATGTGACTTAGGATAAAAAACTATGGCTCTAAAACCACGGACAGATGTACGAAACATCGCCATTATTGCCCATGTCGATCACGGCAAAACAACACTCGTAGACGGCATGTTGCAACAAACCAACGTATTCCGCACCAATCAGGCAGTTGCCGAACGCGTTCTCGACTCCAACGATTTGGAACGCGAACGCGGTATCACAATTCTGGCAAAAAACACAAGCATTGTGTACGAAGATGTCACCATTAATATCGTCGATACACCCGGTCACGCTGACTTTGGCGGCGAAGTTGAACGAATTGTAAATATGGTTGACGGCGTGCTGCTGCTCGTTGATGCTGTTGAAGGCCCAATGCCCCAAACGCGCTTTGTACTGCGACAGGCGTTGCAAAAAGGATGCCAGGTCGTTGTGGTTGTCAACAAGATCGACCGCCCAGCTGCCCGTCCAGACTTTGCCGTTGATGCCACCTTCGATTTGTTCATTGATTTGGGTGCATCTGAGGAGCAAGCAGATTTCCCAGTTATTTTCACAAAGGCTTTAGAAGGAAAAGCAGGTACTTCTGCTGATGAGTTGGAGGATAATTTACGGCCGTTATTCGACACCATTCTCGAACGATTACCAGCACCCGTTGTCGATCTCGAAGGCCCCACCCAGCTGCTCGTCACCACCCTCGAATACAGCAGCTACGTCGGCAAAATTGCTGTGGGCCGACTCACGCAGGGAACCATCAAAGCCGGACAACCCATCATGCAAGTCACCGCCAAAGGTGAATCGATACCTGGCAAAGTCACCAAACTATACACCTTCAGCAACCTGAAGCGTCAAGAGCGCGACATGGTCAACGCCGGGAACATTGTTGCCGTTGCTGGGATTCCCAATGTGGGCATTGGCGACACCTTAACCGATCCAGATAATCCACAGCCACTACCACCCATCACTGTTGAAGAGCCAACCGTCCGCATGGCCTTCAAAATCAACGACAGCCCATTTTCAGGGCGAGATGGCAAATACGTCACCACGCGCCAAATTCGCGAACGGCTGATGAAAGAATTGGAACGCAATGTAGCGCTTAAAGTCGAAGAGACCGGCAAAGCGGGTGAATTCACAGTCTCAGGACGTGGCGAACTGCATCTAGCCATTCTCATCGAAACCATGCGCCGCGAAGGGTATGAATTCTCAGTCAGTCGTCCCGAAGTCATCTTCCAAGAAACGGATGAAGGCCGACGCGAACCTATCGAAACGGTTTATGTAGAAGTTCACACCGACTACTTTGGACCAGTTAGTGAAATGCTGGGTAAGCGACGTGCGCAAACCATCAATATCAAATATGGTGATGATGGCACAGTTTATGCAGAATATCAGGTTCCCACACGTGGCATCTTGGGTTTTCGTCAACCATTTTTGACCGCCACACGAGGAACCGGCATTTACCACACACTTTTCCACGACTACGAATCATACAAAGGCGACATCGAAATGCAAGAAGTGGGTTCATTGGTTGCAGTCGAAAGTGGTCCCGTCAGCGCCTACGCCTTGCAACATTTACAATCACGTGGCACATTTTTTGTGGCTCCAGGTGAAGATATTTACTCTGGACAGGTCGTGGGGCAGCACATTCGAGACGAAGAACTAATTATGAACGTCTGCCGCACGAAAAACCTCACCGGCCATCGCGCAGTACCCAAAGCCATCACCGATGCCCTATCTTCACCACGCCGCATGTCTTTAGACGAATCAATTGAATATTTGAGCAATGATGAACTGCTGGAGGTAACACCTTCGGCACTACGCATTCGCAAAAAGAACCTAGACCACAGCACGCGCCAACGCGACATTAAACGCGCAAAGAATGCCACAAAATAAAAATATGCCCATTTGTTTAGCTTTTGTGGAATAGTTTTTGCATATCCCCCCCGGTAGCTTCGGCGAAAGGGTGCGAGGCCGTCCAAATGGACGGCTTCTGTGTTTATAGGAGGTTCTCTTGAAAGCAAACATCTATGTTGACGATTTTAACCTGTACCATGGTGCTTTGAAAAACACATCATATCGTTAGCAAGAAGTCTATGCATTTTTATCCACAATCTACCAGCAACTTAATAAAAATATTTTTATTTGGATTGTTCTATTTATTAGCTGGAATGGGGGTTTTTGTTTGGGGAAGTAGCGTTGTATATCATTCATATTTGAGTTCAAGCTGGCCTACAGTTGAGGGCCAGATCGTTCAATCTACCTTAAGAGAAACTAACGTTGATTTACCCAAAAAATACCCAGATATTCGATATTCTTATGTGATTTATGGTCAAGTCTACGAGTCGCGCCAAATAAGATTGGCACAGCATGTAAACATGAGTTCTAATGAGGCAACTGCGCTTGTGGACCGTTACCCTGTTGGCCGACAGGTAGTGGTATATTACAAACCAGATGACCACACTACAGTCATCCTGGAACCAGGCTTATCGTTGTCATCATTTTCTTTAATATTCGCAGGAATGTGTATGTTTATCGTTCCGTCTATTCTCTCTCCATCCATTTACTACAACTTGAAACGCCGCCGTATCTAGCTATCACTTTATTGAGCCACAGTCCCCATCATGCCCACGGCCGTTGCCGCTGGGTAAGAGCCTAACACTTTCAAAAATGATGATTGTTTGAGAATGCCGAGCAATGCCGCTTGGATGTGATCATCATCCTCATGCCCTTCAATGTCTACGTAAAACAAGTAGTGCCACGGCCGATTTCGACGCGGACGTGATTCAATTTTCGTCAGGTTAATTTTGCGGCTGGCTAATTCACCCATGACCAAATACAGCGCACCAGGAATATGCCGTGTGGTAAAAACGATGGATGTTTTGCTGGGTTCTTTTCGAGGGGGATCGGTACGTCCTAGCACGAAAAAGCGCGTGTAGTTGTAGTCTAAATCTTCAAAGTTGCGCTGCAAGATTTCGAGATTGTAGGTTTGGGCAGCCAGTTCGCTGGCAATGGCGGCTACACCTCGCTCTGGGCTGGCGGCTAAATCACGCGCCGCGCCTGCCGTATCGTAATAATCGAGTGCATCCCACCCCATGCGACGAATATTTTGTTCGCATTGAGCCAACGCCTGATAATGAGATTGCACACGCTTAATATCGCTAATAGTGGTACCCGCTGGAGCCATTAAACAATGTTCAACACGCAAAATAAATTCGGCCTGCACGCGTAAATCATGATCGATCAGCAAATCGTAGGCTGGCATCACGGTTCCGGCCAGTGAGTTTTCTACCGGGAGCATGGCGTGGGTGGAACGGCCGTCTATCAGCGTGGCAAACAACTCCGTAAAATCACGACAAGGCATCGTCGATATTTCTGGGCCAAAATGATCCCGAATTGCTTGCTCTGAGTAAGCCCCCGGTTCTCCTTGGAATGCGATTACGGTGTCTGGATTGTTCATATGGTTTTCCTTTGCATCACGAATTGGACGAATAGACGAATCTCACGAATCGTATCAAGCATCATCATTTCGTCATATTGAATGGGAAGTATACCCGATGCTTAGTGAGCATCCACAAAACAGCCTTCGTTGGACAGCCCCCTAAGGAAGTTGCAATGGCAGCAGGAGGAAAGGGTTGCCTGTTTCAGTCAACAAATTTTGGCAGGGACCAGGTTCACAGCTATACGGATCAAAAAAGCCGATACGCATGATGGTTGCTTGACTCATCTCTGCTGGAAA
>QQUD01000411.1 GCA_008501785.1 Chloroflexota bacterium | reverse complement strand
TTGTATGTGCATCGCTCACATAACGTGGAAGTGCAGCGAAACCTGGTTTATTGTACCGATGATGCAAGATTTTTCCGTGGGAGTGATTATACATATGGCATTATTGTTGCAAATGAACCCCCTCCAGGGGGATTTGAGGATGGTTTGCGCACAAAAAACATTGATATTGTGAACAATATGGTTACTGGCTGCCAGCAAAATTTTGGCGTATGGGGATTTGGATCAGCCGATGATGATTATCCAATCATCAATATGCTTGTCGCGCACAATACCTTTGTAAATGCCAAATCAATTTCTGAACCGAATGAAGCCAAAAATATATTGTGGACCAACTATAATTATGAAAATGTTTGGTTCAAGAATAACATCATTTATCAGCAAGATGGTGTTCCGATACATCTTGTGCAAGATTACCCAGGTCTTACATTAGAAAACAACCTCTGGTCCATTGCGCCAACACCTGTAGCCGTTGGTTCTGGAGACATTGTTAGTGATCCAAACCTTGTCAATCCCAATGCACCAACTGCACCAAATCAGGTTGATCCGGCCTGGTACATGCTTCAACCTTCATCGGTTGCAATTGGCGCGGCTGCACCGATAGATTATGTCTTTAATGACTTCTTTGGAAACTGGCGAGACATTGATCCTGATATTGGCGCTCACGAATTACAAAATTGATATAGTAATTGATTTGAATGAAAATTACATTTTAGACCCATTACCTTCTTCGTTTGAGTTTGAGAGCCTCGTTGAGGTGGACGTAGTTGTGGCGAGTTGCAGGCATGAGCAACAGCCCCGCGATGGTGCGCTTACTCCAGTAGTCGGCGATTCCCTGCGCTTCATCAATAATGGCCCCTTCATCCATGACAGTTTGAATGCGCCCTGGGTTTACTTTTTGTTTGAGTGCTGTTGACGTTAACTGCTGCACAATTTCGCGGGTGCGATGACCAACAGCCAGCCGGTACGCCAGCAGTGAATCAATATCGATTGTTGCGCTCAGTTCGACAACTTCTTCAGCGTTCATGCTGTTTCCCGTATGTTGAATGGGCGCATTTATTTTTTGTCGCCAATTTTCTTGTAGGAAAAGTTGTGGTGTGCCAGCGACTAGTAGATTTATGGCTGTGTCTTCGATGCGAGCCATGTGCCACAGCAGCCACGCCACCGAATGCTCGCAGTTATGTGGGATGCGGCGAATTTGGGCTTCGGTCATGTCATCTAACACCCAATCGGCAAAGGACCAGGGTTCAGTCTGGACCATTTGGGCCGAATGAAGTTGGGCATGTTGGCTGAAAAACATGTCCATTGCTTCCGGGTGTTGTTGGTTGCTGAGCAATAGTTTGCGGAATTTTGTTTGTTTTTTGTTCCAAGATTTACGGTAAGTTTCCATAATTTTTTAACCCAAAGGAGAGGTCACAAAGATTGTTTTACTTGGCGTCTTTGCGACTTCGCGTGAGATATTTTTACTCATTCATTGAGTACGTATCTTTAAGTGCGTAGGCATAGTTTTGCCAGATGTGCTCAAATCGTGCTGTATTATCGACTGGCTTACGAATCATTTTCAGGCACAGTGCCATTTGTTTTTCGGTGCTGATCGTCTTTGAATAGACTTGCAGCGCAAATTTCGAAAAGTCGCGCACCATGAAGTCAAAAATCTGGTCTAGTAAATCGTTTTCGATGTTGTAAATTTTGGCATTTTCGATGATCAGCTGACCGTAAGCAACGAGTGTGAATAGTTCACCCAGGTTGAGCAGAAAATCAATATCTTTGGCTTGCTCTTCGCTGGGTGTGGCGGTGAACAAGAACTCTTTGAAGACCCCGATTTGCTTTTTAAAGAGGTTAATGTTGGGCAAATCGACACTGTCGTAGGCGATGTTGTAGTCGTGGAATTGAATTTTGCTGAGACCGCGTGTTGGGCCTTGGTTGAACAAGAATGCATCGTTGGCGGTGTCGCTGCGCTGCGGAATGTCTGGAAATCCTGCAGGGAAGAAAAAGTAATTGCGCATGAATTTGATGATCAATGCCATGTTGACATGGACGGTTCCTTCGAGCTTGGGGAGGGCACGAATATCACGAGCGGCCATCTCGAAATACATGTTTTTCTCGAACCCTTTGGCGGCAATCACATCCCATAGCAGGTTGATCACTTCTTCGCCCTGGGTGGTCACTTTCATTTTGACCATTGGGTTGTAGAGCAGGTAGCGGCGGTCTTCTGGGGAGGCGGACCGCATGTAGTCGGCGGCACGATAAGCGAATAGTTTCATGGCGACTAGTCGTGTGTAGGCATCGGTGAATAGCTGTTTGATGTGGGGAAAGTCGGTAACGTAGTTCCCGTATAAATTGCGGTTTGCCGCATGATTGATGGCTTCGTAGTAGGCGTGGGTACACATGCCGATGGATGCCCAGCCCAAGTTGTATTTGCAGACGTTGATAGTGTTTAGCGACGCATCCCAGGCATCGCGGCCGGTAGAGAGGATGTTGGCGTTGGTGATGGGGTAGTCGTGCAGGGCGTATTCGGCGACGTAGTTTTGGGAGGCGACGACGTTTTGTATGCAGTCGAAGTTGTCGTGTTGAGAATCGACAACGAAAAAGACGTAGTCGCCGCTGTCGGACATTTTGCCAAATGTGGAGACGAGGGCAGCTTCGTTGGCGTTGCCGATGTAATATTTGGAGCCATCGGCGATGTATTGGTTGTGTCCTTCAGGTGTGAGTGTCATTTCGCTGGAATAGAGGTCGGCTCCGTGTTCTTTTTCGGAGAGGCCGAAGGCAAAGACTGCACCGTTTTGGAGGGAAACGGCCGTTTTCCCCTTCACCTCCTCATTCTCACTCATCCAAATTGGCCCCAGCCCCAACATCGACACCTGCCACGTATACCAGTAACACAAGCCATAAAAGCCCAAAATCTCGTTAAACGCACAGTTGCGGAAGGTATCCCAGCGAGAATCATCTGCACCGTAGCCAGACGGGGTCATTAATGTGGCAAAAATCTGCTCTTTTTTCAGGAATTCGACAAAATCATAGTTCCATACCAAATTGCGGTCGTCTTCTTTCAGCTTTTGTTTGCCTTTGTTTTCAAAAAAGGCAATCGTTTTTATCATGATTTTGCGTGATTTGGGGTCGAGGAAATCGTAGGTTTGTGATATTGGATTGAGTAACATAGCAGCTCCTTTTTGGGAAAGGTTGAAAGCATTATGGGTTAAGTATAAGGTTTTGAAAGGGAAATGGCGAGGGTGAGAAACGGCCGTTTCCACCCCATTTAAATATGTATGGTCTCCAGAAAGATGCTGTATCAATTGCTTCGTCACTGGTGTGGTATCTACTCCATAACTGATCGCAC
>QQUD01000630.1 GCA_008501785.1 Chloroflexota bacterium | reverse complement strand
GGCACTCTGGTGGGCCGATGGTGGATGAAAACGGCCGTCTTGTGGGCATCAACACCATGATCTCAGGACCACAGGTCGGGCTAGCTATTCCATTACACATCATTCAACAATTCCTTGCAGAGCAGCTTCACGCTTACAAATCCGCATAATTCTGCAAGAATTCAAGAGGAGTGGAGGCTTTAGCCGGTTTTCCCGAAACCATTCCGGCTAAAGCCTCCACTCCTAACTCCACAAAATCCTAAAGAATCGTATTTTCTTTACCCTTCAAGGTCGATGATAATTTGCGAAAAGACATTGCCAATTTGCGGTCCCATTAACGTTAATACTGCAATCACAACAATCGGTATTAGGCACATGATTGCGACTGCTCCAACAAGAATAGCAACGGCTAGGCCAGAATCTTTTCCTTCTACTGGTCGCACAAAGACCTTTCCTTCTTTGTCCCTGAAATACGACGGCTCAAACAACCCCTGATGCATGTAAAACCAATAAAAAATGCCGCCATTAATGGCACCGCTAACCAATGAACTAATCACTGTGATGATGGCAGAAGTAATATTTTCGGCAACAGTGATCAGGCACAAGTTCCCTAATGTCCCCAGTAGCCCAATGCCTTGCAGTACGACCATCACCCACCAGGCCCACTTTTTCATCTGCCACAACCCAATGCCTAGACCAATGGGAAAGAAGGCAAAAAGGCCAAAACAAAACATCAACAGTAGTCCCCAAATGGCCGTATCTCCACCGTCCGCCATGAAAAGCACGCCGGTGACGATCCCCCCAATTACATAAAAGGCCCCCGAAACCCAATAAAGAATAGCCAATGCAGTAATGCATCCAGGTCGCTCTCGCGTAGGTACATTGATTGCTCCCATGAAGAATCCCTCCTGATTGAATCCTTGATGATTGAATGAAGTTAAGTTTTGAAAATGGTGTATTGTTGCACAAGAAAAAACACGCGAACGATAAACCGACCCCATTATACCAAATTTAGTATCCGATATTTTTCTTTCTTATGATATCAGGTAGGAATATTTTCTATCCGTATGCAAGGCTTTCGCGAACGCTGATGCGGGAGGCGTTACGCGCTGGGAAATAGGAGGCAACAAGGGCAATGATGATGATAATGATCAGCCATGCAAAAACGGCCGTTACCGCATACCCATAATCCAACGCCACCCCAATCATCGTCTCACCCAATAGTTGTGATAACGGCTTGGCAACCACAACAGAAATCGGCACAGACAGCACCCAACTAATCACGCCTTGCAGCACTCCTTCCATCATAAACAAGCCCATAATGGTTGGCGACTTGGCACCGACAGCCCGCAGCACCCCAATTTCACGCCGCCGCTCCACGACGCTAATGCCCAATGCACCCATCAAACCAATGCCCCCGACCGCCCCCATCAAAAAGGCCAGATTGATAAACATCAACTGCACGGGTGCGAATTGAGCGTTTAGTGTGTCTCGCTCCTCCAGCTTCACGGCATTGACGTATGGACTGGTATCCATTTCACGATCTTCAAACAACGTCTTTAACGATTCGGCAATTGCCAGATTGGCGGCAAGGGAGTTCACATTCGTTTTCACTAGCAGTTGGGTTGCCCGATTGGCCTGTTTGGTGACATCAGCAACGGCCGTTAACGGCGCATAAAACTCCTCAACCGTAAACCCAGCCTCGTACACATCTTTGTACAGTCCAATCACCGTCCACTCATCGGCCCCCAAATCACCCAAATCGAGCCGAACCACATCACCGACCGCAATCTGGTTGTCAACGGCCGTTTCCTCCTTCACCACCACCACCCGATCATCTCCAGGCTGCATCCAGCGCCCATCGATGATCAGCGGCACTTGCATTACCGAATCAACCGGCACACCGGTAAGCTGTGCGCCTAAACCGGCCGAATCATTGAGCCGCTCACCTTCACGCAAAATGGTAGCGTTAGCCGTGTACCATGTCTCGGCGCTGGTGATGCCAGGAACGGCCGTTGTCATCGCCAGCACGCGTTCAGTCCGTTGGCTGCGCGTAAATCCAAAGCGCAAATCATACCCGCGCCGGTTCATGTCATTGTCTAACGTCAAATTTGTTGAAGAAACCAGCGTCATCACCACCAAAAACATGACGCCAGCGATTGTCAACACCGAAAGTGTGAGGAGCAGCCGTGCCTTCCGCCGAAACAGGTTGCCCAAGGCCACTGGATAAGGCGGCGGCAGCAGGCGTTCTCCAATTTGCTCGACTAAAAGGTCAATTTTGCTGCCACCAAAGTCTTTGCCGATGCCGTAGGTGGCCAAGGCTGCGCGTACGCTAATTGTGGCGCCTTGCATCACCGGCCAAAAAGCAGCAATCAGCGGCACAATCAGCGCCGCCACGACTTGCCACATTAGCGCACGTGGCGATAGTTGAAACTGATCGTAGCTAATATTAAAAATGTTCAAGAACCAGCTGCTGCCATAAAACGCTAACCAGGCTCCCAACGGCAGCGATATAAAAAAGGCCAGCATCCCATACACCAGCACACCCGCCAAATATATTTGCATGATGGTACCGCTTTTCCCACCAACGGCTTTAATCACGCCAATTTGGTTGGTTTGTTGGGTGATAACGGCCGTTAACGTATTCACCACCAAAATCACGCTCAAAAACAGCGACACCACCGCCATAAACCGCAAGACGAGCGTGAATCCTTCGACAAACGGCCGTCCCCAATGCGCTTCTGGCTCCTGATAAAACGTGACCGAGACATTAACCCCTTGCTTGCCCAGCCGAGAGCGAATTTCACCAGCAACATCTTGTGCATGTTCGAGACTGTAAGGTTCAACTTGTACCAGCAACTGCCTGTATGCGCCCTCGGGAATGCCAAAACGGGCCAGCCCCTCCGCATCTGTGAAAAAGTGGGCTGGTCCACCAAAATCGGGTGGCTGCACAAATGGATGCCGAATCATGGTGTTCACGGGAAAGGCACGTTCAGTACCATTGCCAATATCAAAAATTATTGTGTCACCCATCTCAATGTCAAAAGACTGTCCCGTCAGCCGCTCCACGCCAAACTGCCGGTCTGAAGGCCAATCCCCTGCACGCAGTTGCAGCAAATCGTAAGTTTGGTCTGTGTAATCATCGCGCATCATCAAAATGGCAGGCTCCCATTTTTCAGCGCCAACTTTTTTAAAGCGAATGGAAAGCTGGTTGGCAGGCTCAATACCGCTCACACCTGGAACGCTTTCTAAGCCAACGGCCGTTTCTAAATCAATATTGTTACGCAAAAAAATGTTGATGTGTGAAGGGATCACGGCCTGATGAGCTGCGTCCATATTAGTCAATAACTGATCAAC
>QQUD01000262.1 GCA_008501785.1 Chloroflexota bacterium | reverse complement strand
TATGCTTCGGCCCAACCGGCTAATATCGAAATCTTAACCGATCCCTTTGACGATGCGCTGGTGAAATCTGTCGCGACCATTCCGGGGGTGACGGCAGCTGATGGCCGTCACATGGTGTCTGTGCGTGTCAGTTTGGATGGGGCCACATGGCAGCCGTTAGATGTGCTTGCCAACCAAGATTTTGTTGGTTCAGAAATCAATCTGTTAACACCCAAAATAGGCGTTGTTTATCCGAATGATCGTGAACTTGTTGTTCGCGAAGATGCAATGAACAGCACCGGCTTACAGCCAGGAGATGTTGTTTGGGTGCAGTTAGCTGACGGCACATTGCGCACGATGCCGGTTGTTGGCGTTGTCGGCGATCAATATGCGGCTGGTGATTTTACCGCGCCACCGCGCGGCTACGTCACACTCGATACGGCCGATTGGATAGGTGGACGGGAGGATTACAATCGCCTTTATGTGCAGATAGACGCAGGGGATGATGAAGATGCGATTGACGAGATGGCCGCACAGGTGGAGGACAAGCTAGAGCGCACAGGACGCACAATTTATCGCACCAACACCAACAAAACGACCGACCATCCCAATGCCTCAATTGCACGAGCCATGCTGGGCGTGTTGGCAGCGCTCGGTATTTTAGTTGCCATCTTAAGCAGTTCGCTCATTGTCAATACGTTGAATGCGCTATTTACGCAGCATCGGCGCCAAATTGGGGTGATGAAACTTGTTGGCGCACGCAGTTTTCAAATTTCAGTGATGTATATCGCGCTCATCATCGCCTATGGGGTCATCGCGCTTGTTTTTGCGATTCCAATGAGCATGGCGGCCGGTTATGGTTTAGCCGCTTTTATGGCAAATATGATGAGTATTGAATTGCAAGGGTTTCGCCTGATTCCACATGTGGTCATTGTGCAGGCGGTTGTGGCGCTGGCCGTGCCGCTTTTTGCTGGTTATTTTCCGGTATCCAAAGGCACAAAAACAACAGTACGCCGTGCCATTAGCGAAGAAGGTCCAGGTGAACAAACGGCTGAGGGTGGATTGTTGGATAAGCTTGGCGCGTGGTTGAAATGGCTGTCACGGCCGTTACTGCTCTCCATACGCAACACCTTTCGGCGCAAGGGACGACTTTCGCTCACCTTGTTTACACTGATCATCGCCGGTTCAATTTTTATTGCTGTTTTCAATGTGCGCGACTCCCTGAATGGCTTTATGGATATTTTAGGGCAGCATTTTATGGCCGATGTCACCGTCACATTTAATCAACCTTATCGCGTCGCGCGGATTGAACAAGTTGTGAATCAGGTTCCAGGTGTTGAAGCCGTGGAAGGATGGGGATTCACCAGGGTAGAAATAGTGGATGAGGGTGATGAGCTGGTGACAAATCTATTTTTGTTTGCACCGCCAGCCGGTTCTACGCTGTTGGAAGCCGATATAATGGCTGGGCGTTGGCTCTTGCCTGAAGATGAGAAAGCATTAGTCGTGTCCGATGCTATTTGGAATGATTATCCAGATTTACAGCCAGGAGATACATTGCGGGTTGAAGTTCCTGGTATTCCGGCTGAGGAATGGCCTGTCGTCGGTGTGTTCCGCTTTACAGATATGATTGGTGATGCACTGGGCTATACCAACTATGAAACGGTTTCGCAGTTGACGAATGCGCCCGGACAAGCGACAACTTATAAAATTGTGGCAGACGGTGAATCATTGGAGCGTCAGGTTGAGGTGACGAATGCGCTGGACCTGTATTTGCGCGAACAGGGGTACAAGCTTAGTAATGTGGAGTCGGGTTTGGTGACGCGGAAGCAGCAAGGTCAGCAAATCAATATTTTGGTGATATTTTTGTTGACGATGGCGCTGTTAACGGCCGTTGTCGGCAGCATCGGTCTCGCTGGCACAATGGGCATGAACGTGCTCGAACGTACTCGCGAAATCGGCGTCATGCGCGCAATTGGAGCCGTCGACCTGGAAATTATCAAATCTGTCGTCATCGAAGGGATGATGATTGGCATTATTAGCTGGGCTGCTGCTGTTGTGCTCTCGTTTCCTATCAGCTTTTTGCTGCTGCGCATCATCGGTCAAGCCATGTTAAATGGCGATATTCCCTTGCAAATAACGATGGATGGATTCTTGATTTGGTTAGGTCTTGTTATCTTGCTGTCAGTTGTAGCTAGTATGCTGCCCGCCCGCAGCGCTGCGCGTTTGACGATTCGTGAGGTGTTGGCGTATGAGTAATATCGAATAACTTATTATTCTAATTGAGACAATACTGCCTACAAACTTGCATCTAAGAAAACTCATTGATTATGTATCCTGGTGATATTCCACTCCACGATTTTCCATATCGACACGAACATGATCCACCGATCATGATTAAACAGCTCAATCCTCATGAGCCGTGGATGAAGCCTGCCCCTGATCGCCATACCTTTTACGCACTGTTTTGGATTGCTAAAGGAGAAGGATTTCATCACATTGATTACACTAGATATGAGATTCAGCCACAAACTCTGTATCTCATGCGCCCCGGTCAGAGCCATTTTTTTGAAGTGGTAGAAAAACCAATGGGTATCTCTATCTTTTTTCTTGAAGAATTTCTTTACCTTAATAATCAATTTCAACCAACCGAGCTTTTTTATTTGATTGATCAGTGTCCGGCACTCTATTTAAAGCAATCACAAGCTGTTATCGTTACCCAACTTATCGAACAACTTCTCGATGAATATGATAGTGAGCGATTAGGTTATTTGGATGCTTTGCAACATCTGATGCAGCTATTGCTCATTTACGTGCGTCGCTTTTATGATCAACCAAATACCGCATTGACCCAACCAACATCCATAACTCACCTTTCTTCCCAATTCCAGCGCTTGGTTGATCAACATTTTCTCACAATCCATCATCTACAAGTGTATGCAGATATGCTTGGTGTGACTCCTGGTTATCTGAGCGAGCAGATCAAACTTGTAACAAGTGTACCTGCCTCTCACATCATTCGGCGGCGCATTGTAATTGAAGCAAAACGCCTTTTAGCACATACGCAGCTCACTGTTTCTGAGCTTTGTCTGCATCTAGGTTTTAAAGATAGCTCCTATTTTTCCCGCTTTTTTCGTCGCGAAACGGGTCAATCTCCCCTTGATTTTCGTCTAACATACCGCGAAAAGTACCGAAACACCCTCGGTTAATCCCTTTCAATTCAATCATTTTGATTTACGATAAATCCTGTTGGGATGGTTCAAAATTAAGTTGACAAATTTGTAGAACGATTTGGTAAATCGTTCGCCTGCGATTTACCAAATCGCGCTACAAAGTGTAAACCTGATTATTTGCTTTTCTGAACCATCCCATCCTG
>QQUD01000449.1 GCA_008501785.1 Chloroflexota bacterium | reverse complement strand
TTTTGTCACTCCGAAACCTCTATACATGTCATTCCGAACGGAGTCCTCGGAGTGAGGAATCTTGCTTCGTGTTTGTCGTGGTTCCCCTACCTCAAAGCAAGATTCCTCGGCAGACCTCGGAATGACATTGCCAATGTTTTTGTCACTCCGAAACCTCTATACATGTCATTCCGAACGGAGTCTTCGGAGTGAGGAATCTTGCTTCGTGTTTGTCGTTTATCCCCTACCTCAAAGCAAGTTACCTCGGCGGACCTCGGAATGACATTGCCAATGTTTTTGTCACTCCGAAACCTCTATACATGTCATTCCGAACGGAGTCCTCGGAGTGAGGAATCTTGCTTCGTGTTTGTCGTGGTTCCCCTACCTCAAAGCAAGATTCCTCGGCAGACCTCGGAATGACAGGTTATGGTACTTCGCTTTTTCCTGAAAGTAGGAGGTAACTGTACAGCAAGATGCCAGTACCGATACCCACACCCCATTTAACAGGCCAAGGGATTGATTCATTGGGGGAAATGAACCCTTCAATCAGGCCAGCAATCATCAGCAAAGGGATGCAGCCGATAATCAGGTTAACAGCTTTACGAGCCGATAGGGTGAGCGCATCGCGACGCCGCAGCAGGCCAGGATGAATCATCGACCACCCCAACATTAAGCCCGAGCCACTTGCAATAAAAATCGTCGATAACTCAATCACCCCATGCCCGATGATAAAGGTCCACAGTTCAAAACCGATGTCGTAGTGGGCGGTGAGACCAGTCAGGCCACCCAGCAGCAGTCCGTTAAAAATCATGACGTAGACGGTGAGCAGTCCGGCCAACATGCCGCCACCGAAGGCAAGGAAGGAGACCTGGATGTTGTTGGTGGTGATGGCAGAGGAAACATACGGCCGTTCCGCCACCGGTATCTTCGTCCACAACTCCTGATTCTCAATTTGCGGAATCAGCGATTGCACCCCTTGCGGCAGCAGCCACTCTGCAGCACCCGGCATCCAATTCATGAGCAACCCTGAAAGCAGCGCCGGAATCAGCATGAGCAGCGCCGCCGTGATGAAAAATGGCAGCGTCTCTCGAAACGTGCGCGGAAATACAACCCGCACATAATCGTGCAACCGACCAATTGCCATTGGCTCAGATTGATAAACAACCGCATGCCCCCGCGCCACAAGCTGGTTCAAATATTGCGTCACCTTGTGCCGTGGAAACTCTCGTTGTGCCAGCGCCAGGTCAGATGTTACCGAACGATACAAGGCGCTGATCTGCTTGACATCTTGTGGTGATAAGTGTTCAATATGTTTCTGGCTTCGATCCAGCAGAGTGGAAAGTTGTTGCCAATCCTGCTGACGTGACTGGAAAAATTTTTCAACATTCATGCCGGTCATTATAGTCAGATCGGTTTACAAAAAGCAACGGAACGGATTTAGTTATTTGAATATTGGTGTATTAGCAGGTCAAAATATACCAATATACCAATACACCAATTTACAAAGTTTGGGAAAAATATGCCATCCATTGATGAAATTCTAAACATTGACACACCAGAAAATGTCATTTTTGGGTACGAGGTCGTGGGCATCGGCTCCCGATTTATCGCAGCGCTGGTTGACACATTAATTATTGGCATTATTCAGGGAATCCTCTATTTGCTGATGGGGCTAATTATTTCGTTTGATTTTGATTTTATGGGTGACAATTCAACCGTCATTATTGCGGCTCTCACCTTAATGAACTTCCTGTTTTTATGGGGATACTATATCTTTTTTGAAATGCAGTGGAACGGCCGTACACCGGGCAAACAGCTTGCCGGATTACGCGTCATTCGTCAGGATGGGACGCCGATCACCCTCCCTGAATCAATCATTCGCAATTTGGTGCGATTGGTAGATTTTTTGCCAGTGGGATATGGGGTCGGCATCGTCACCATGTTTATCGACAGCAATGCGCGTCGCTTGGGCGATATGGCTGCTGGCACAATCGTCATTCGAGAGCAAGAAGAAGTGACGCTTGATACCGTTAAGAAAAGCGCTCAGCCCCAGCAGCTTCGCGCATCTGGGGAAGCGGAAGCAACGGCAAGAACATGGCCGGTTCACCTGCTTTCAGAAACAGACATTCAATTAGCTGAATCATTTTTGACACGTCAAAGTGATCTAAAAAATAGAAATGAAGTTGCTTACCAAATTGGTAAACGACTGATGAAAAAAATGGGGTTACCCACATCTGAAGCCATTTTTGCCAGAGATATGACCTATAAATTGTCAACCATTGTGAAAGAATGGCATAAATTACATTAACTTGTTCACCTAACAGTTGCCTACTATACTTCTGCCCATGCGTCACATTGTTCTGTTTTTCTCGTTTATTCTCGGCTCACTCATTGCGGGATGCAGCCTTTTTCCGGCATCTACAACAAATTCTGTAGATTCATCGCCGCCGCCCGTCTCAGAAGAAGCGCCTATCCCAAACACGCCAGTTCCCCAGGCCACCCCCGACAGCTCACAACCTGTTGTCGTCACCGAAACACGCCGCCTGTTAACTGTATGGCTGCCTATCGAATTGGCCCCAGACCCCGACACGGGTCTATCTGTGCTCGAACAACAAATTCAAATTTTTGCGACAGCCCAGGTAGATTTGGATATTAACATTGAGTATAAAAACGTCACGGGCGAAGGGGGAACGCTAAATTATTTGCGAACAGGGCGCTCAGTGGCACCTGCTATTTTGCCTGATCTGATTGTGCTGCGGATGGACCAGTTGGAAACGGCCGTTTCTGACGAACTCATCTACCCATTAAATGGCGCAATTGATTCAATCCTGCTTGAAGACCTATATCCAGTCGCTTTAGAATACGCGGTGCAGGAGGAACAGATTCCAGGGTATCCCTTTGCTTTGACCGGATTAACGCATCTCGCTTATAACACAACAACCATTTCAGACACCGTGGCCACAAACTGGGAAATGTTTCGCACCCTCCCCAACGGAAACTTTGTTTTTCCCGCAAATGGTGAGGGCGGTGCAACCTTACTGCTGCAAATGTATTTGAGTGCAAATGGCAGCTTGACCAATGAAGCGGGGCAAACGGCTCTACAGGTTGAGCCGTTGGCACAAAGTCTGGAACAGCTCAATTTAGCTCGAAATGATGGCTTTTTGGTGCGACAAAGCAACACGCTGCCGAGTTTTGAGGGTGTTTGGGAAGTCTATGAGACTGGTTCGGCTAATATTGCGTTTGTTGACGCAAGTGTGTTTATGTCAATGCGAGACAGTTTGCCAGAAACGGCCGTTTCTGGCACCCCCGGCTTCGCCACCCCCGACTTTGAAAGTGAGGCAATCCCGCTCGTAAACGGCTGGGCCTGGGCCATC
>QQUD01000280.1 GCA_008501785.1 Chloroflexota bacterium | reverse complement strand
TTTAAAAATCGCAATCCTACTCCCACAAAAACCGGTGCAAAATATGAGTCAACTTGTCAGTCGAATTAAAACCAGCAGCAAAGAATATCAAACCAACTTCACATTCAACAAAACATTAGCCGACGAACTCCATAAACAGCAGGAAGCAGCCGCACGAGAACGGCCACAGCGAGTCATTGACCGGCAGCGGCAGCGCGGCAAACTGCTCGTCCACGAACGCATCGATGCGATTCTTGATGATGGCAGCCCCTTTTTGGAAACCTCGCCGCTGGCCGCCTGGGAAATGCACAATGGCGATGCTCCCAGCGCAGGCATCATCACCGGCATTGGCCGCGTTTCTGGCCTGGAGTGCATGATTATTGCCAATGACCCCACCGTCAAAGGCGGCACTTACTTTCCCGAAACCGTCAAAAAACATATTCGCGCTCAAACCATTGCCGAAGAAAACCACTTACCCACAATATATCTTGTCGATTCCGGTGGTGCGTTTCTGCATCTACAGGCAGACGTTTTTCCAGACCGCGAACATTTTGGCCGAATTTTCTACAATATCGCCCGCATGTCTGGCAAAGGCATCACCCAAATTGCCGCCGTGCTTGGTTCTTGCACAGCTGGTGGCGCTTACATCCCAGCCATGTGTGACGAAACGATTATTGTGAAGGGAAACGGCACTATTTTCCTCGGTGGCCCCCCTCTCGTAAAAGCCGCAACCGGCGAAGAAGTTACCGCTGAAGCGCTTGGGGGGGCCGATGTCCACACCCGGCTCAGTGGTGTCGCTGACCATTTTGCCAACGACGAGACGGAAGCTCTCGCACGCGTGCGTGATGTCGTCAGCCACCTCAATCGCCGCAAAACAATGCCGGTGGTGATGCAAACGCCAGAGGACCCTGCCTACGATCCATTAGAAATTTATGGCGTCCTCCCCGCCGACCAACGCCAAGCTTACGATGTGCGCGAGGTGATAGCACGACTGGTTGACGGCTCTCTGCTCAGCGAGTTTAAAGCACGATACGGTTCTACATTGGTTTGTGGATTTGCACACATCATGGGCATTCCCGTTGGCATTGTGGCCAATAACGGACTGCTGTTTAGCGAATCGGCCCAAAAAGCAACCCATTTCATTCAGCTTTGTGGTCAGCGGGGGACACCACTGCTATTTATGCAAAATATAGCCGGATTTATGGTGGGCAAGCAGTATGAAAATGGCGGCATTGCGAAAGATGGTGCCAAAATGGTGATGGCTGTCAGCAATGTGAATGTGCCGCGCATTACGCTGTTTCACGGCGTCAGTCACGGGGCTGGCAATTACGGCATGAGTGGACGCGCCTATGATCCGCGTTTTCTGTTTAGTTGGCCCAACAGCCGCATCAGCGTTATGAGCGGTGATGCGGCCGCCACAACGCTGTGGACAGTGGGGCAAAAGCGAGTTTTCCATCAGATTGATGATCCCACACCTGCCGAAATTCAGCAGGCCGAGGCTAAATTTAAGAAGCCAATTTTGGATCAATATGAACGGGAGAGCAGTCCCTATTTTGCAACTGCACGCCTCTGGGACGACGGTATTCTCGACCCAGCCCAAACGCGGATGGCATTGGGATTGGCGTTTGCAACAACGCTGAACGCGCCGCTGCCAAACGGCCGTTTTGGCACCTTCCGTATGTAAAAACTGGTATTCAGTGGTCGGTAACCGGTTATCGGATATACTGTTTACCGCTTTCCAATATCTGATTTGCATTAGCGCAAAGACAATAGCAAAACGGCCGTTATAATGACAAAAACTTATTCAAATGACAACCCCTGCAACACCATTGCAGATAGGAGACACAATGACAGAAACAAACACAACCCAACACTGCCTCAACTGCGGACAGTCGGAAATGAATGTACCCCTGGTAACATTGCGCCACGCTGGCAAAGCCGCTTGGATTTGCTCAGGCTGTTTACCCGTTCTCATTCACAAACCACAACAACTCGTCGGCAAATTGCAAGGCGCAGAGAAGCTGGCACCAGCCGAGCACGATCATTAAGCCATTTTCGATCTTTATTCCTACTCTTGGTGGGGCTGGCTTTGATAGGATTGTTAGGCGCATGTGACAATGCGTCAGACACAACTGCTTCATTGTCAGTTCCACAAAAATCCCCCACCCTACAACCAACAATCACGCCTGAACCAACCCCTTTACCAACAATTAAACCAACACCTTTGCCAAATTGTGGTGAACAAACGGCCGTTTTCGATGCCTACCCTGCTCCAAATGAAGTCAATATCGATACCTATACCCTTATTAATACTTTTCCTCACGATTCAACTGCATACACGCAAGGATTGCAATTTGTCGATGGCGTTTTCGTTGAAGGCACGGGCATTAAAGGCCAATCCAGCTTGCGTTATGTTGAGTTAGAAACGGGCGCAGTGCAAAAACAAATTACACTAGGACCTGATTATTTTGGTGAAGGCGTCACAGTTTTTGAGGATCGCATCTATCAAATCACCTGGCAGTCGCAAACAGCTTTTGTTTATGATCGGGAATCGCTGACGCTGGAAGAAACGTTTACGTACCCGACTCAGGGATGGGGGCTAACGCATAACGGCCGTTGTCTGATTATGAGCGACGGCAGCAACACGCTCTATTTCCGCGACCCAGAAACATTTGCAGAGCTAGGGCGTCTTTCCGTTTTTGACAACATGGGTCCAGTTTTTCAAATCAACGAATTGGAATACATCAACGGTGAAATTTTTGCCAATATTTGGAGACAAAACCGCATTGCTCGCATCTCACCAGACACCGGTCAAGTAATCGGATGGTTAGCACTAGACGATCTAGTCGCTCAAGTCAATCCAACGCACCCAGAAGATGTACTTAATGGCATTGCGTACGATGAGGAAAACGGCCGTCTTTTCGTCACTGGCAAACGTTGGCCGACGCTGTTTGAAATAGAAATTAGCAATTAGCAAAGTTGCGATTAGCCATGAGCCGACGCCAGACTACAAGACTACGGACATCAAACTACAAACCACCGATTACCGATTACTGTTCACCATCCCCTACCCCAACTTCCCCCTTCTTCAAAATCGGCAGCACCATATGAAATGCACTTCCTGGACATGTTTCTTCATCATGACCTGCGCTTTCCACCCACAATTTACCCTTGTGTGCTTCAACAATTCCTCGGCACACAGCCAATCCTAACCCTGGCCCGCCTCCTTTAAACATGGTGCGGCTCGAAGAATGAAGTGAGACTTCGCCAGTTTGGTAAAACTTATCAAATACAAGCTCATGCATCTCACGATCAATGCCAATCCCCGAATCAGACACAATCATTTCAATCGCTTCATGGCCAGGTCTATCAATC
>QQUD01000944.1 GCA_008501785.1 Chloroflexota bacterium | reverse complement strand
AAAAAACGGAAAACGGAAAACGGAAAACGGAAGAAGCTGATATAAAATTGCGTTCTTCCGCATTCAATTCTAAACCTGTTGGATAATTAGTTCCAGGCTAGACTGCTGCGGGTTTGCCAGTAGACTTGGGGTGGTTCGACAAGTTGTTGCAGTTGGGTGGCGGAGGTGGGATCGTAGGTGAGGTTAACGGCCGTTACATTCGACTCCAAATGCGCTACAGTTGCGGCACCGCTGAGGACCATATCAACCCATGGTTGAGCCAACACGCCAGCCAATGCAAGGGCGTCGATTGTGGTTTCTTTTTCGGCGGCGATTTTATCGAGAAGTGCGCGTTTTTTGGCAAAGTCGGGCATGTTGTTGCGTGGGGTTAAACGGCCGTTTGCCAGTGCCTCTTTAATGATGACCCATAATCCGGCGTTGTGTGCTGTGGCAAGAACGGCCGTTACCGATTGCTCCAGCAAATTCCAGGTAGCCTGTACCGAGCCAAACAAAAGTGTGCCATCATATTCGATTTCAAGAGCGCGTTGCAACGTGTCAGCCTGTTTTGTGCCGCTCAACGATAAACCAATTTGTAGGCCATCTGCCCGTAGCTGTGCCAACTTGTCTAAAACTTGCTTGTTTTGCAACACGCCACTGTCCAGCGTGGCCGAATGAATTTGATAGAGTTGCAAATAAGGAGCCAGCAATATTTTGCTTTCGCCAATTTGCCGTTGCAAAACAGCGATGGAATGTTCTTTGATTTCGTGGTTATCAGCTTCGATTTGCCAATCGGCCGTGTAAGTGTAGCCCCATTTTGAGCCGACTTTGACCGATTCGAGAGGGGTGTTGCGAGATTTGAGCCAGGTAGACAGAAATTGTTCTGCACGACCATAGGATCGGGCTGCATCAAAGTAGCGAATTCCTGCGGCCCAAGCCGCATCTAACACCGTGTGAGCATTCGATTCCATCGTGGCAATTTCGTAATCATGATGCAAGTCAGAGGCATGACCTAAATTGATGTATCCAGGTCGTCCTAAAGCTGCCAACCCCAACCCCATTCTTGATAATTTTTTGATATTGTTTTCCATAATTCTTATTGTTTTCACTTACACGTTGGTTGCATTCACAATTCACATTTCGTTATTCACAATTCATTATTCCCAAATCATGTCCATCGTTGTCTTTTTGCCGAGGTGACGTTTGGTAAATTTTCGAGCTTATTTAACAGCCAATTTAACTGGGCAAGGCTATCTACTTCAACGACTAGATAGATGGCGGTCATGCCGTCTTCCGTTGAAATTGTTTTTGTTTTTGGCGTGTGAATTTGCCGCCCGCGTAAAAGATTCTGTACATCGTCGACAATCCTGGGGCGGCGATACGCTTCGACAGCGATGGGAATGGGATACGTTTCAGCTTCATCACCCCAGGAAACATCAATCAATCGTTCATTCTCTTTTTCGGAAATGATACGTACTTCATTGCAATTTTGGCGGTGAACGGTCACACCCTGGCCGCGTGTGATGTAGCCGATAATGGGTTCTGGCGGAATCGGGTTGCAGCATTTGGCAAGTCGCGTGTGCAAACCGCTGACGCCGCGCACCGTCAGCCCTTTGGAACGGGGGCGATTTTGCAGGATTAACGGCCGTAACTCATCATCAGGTTTCAAACTATCATGCAGCCGCGTAATAGCACCCGTAATTTGCGCACTTTGAATATCTCCAAACCCGACCTTTGCTAAAAACTCATCTTCATCGTCGAATTTAAGCGCTTCTGCAATATCTGCAACCGTATGCGTATCTATCAAACCCAGGCGTTTGATTTCACGATCAACCACATCTCGCCCTTGCGCAATGTTTTGTTCCCGCTCCTGCGTCCGAAACCATTGCCGGATTTTGCTGCGCGTACGGGCACTTGTGGTATAGCCTAAACTGGGGTTCATCCAGTCACGACTTGGGCCAGGTCGATTGCCGGTAATAATCTCTACGCGTTCGCCAGATTGGAGTTCATAATCAAGACTGATCATCTTGCCATTCACCCGTGCGCCCCGACAGCGATGGCCGACTTCAGTATGGATTTGATAAGCAAAATCAATAGGCGTCGCGCCTGCCGGTAAATCAACCACCTTACCTTTTGGCGTAAAAACATAAATGCGCTCGAGCGCACCGGTTTCTAAAAGCTCATCTTCAGCATCAGGTTTGTCATCGCGTTGAATGACACTCAGCAATTCACGCAGACTTTGAATACGTCGTTGAATAGAGGCGCTGAGTCGTTCGCCACCTTCCTCTTTGTAAGCCCAATGCGCAGCGACCCCTTTTTCTGCTTCTTCGTGCATGCGCAGCGTGCGAATTTGGACTTCGAGTGTTTGACCGGTGGCTGGGTCAATAACGGCCGTATGCAATGACTTATACCCATTCGCTTTTGGAGCCGCAATATAATCATCAAATTCACGCGGAATTGGCTGCCATAAGCCATGAACAAGACCGAGGACCTGGTAACACAGTGACCGCTCATCTTCCATGACTTGTTTATTACTTTTGCCACTTTCCTGGCTCGCATTATTTGGTTCTAAAATGACGCGCAATGCTTGGATGTCGTAAATATGCTCAAAGTCCAAATCTTTTCGCTTCATCTTGCGAAAAATAGAGTAGATATGCTTGGGTCGCCCACTAATCGATGCTTTAATGCCTGATTGTTTGATTTTACGACTTAATTGAATAACCGCTTTTTTAATTTTCTTGTCACGTTCTACCCGCTTAACGGCCAGTTTTGAAGCGATCTCTTTATATTTTATTGGTTGTAAAAAGCGAAACGATAAATCTTCGAGTTCCCATTTTAACTGCCAAATGCCGAGGCGATTGGCTAAGGGTGCGTAAATGTTCATGCCTTCACTGGCGATGGCACGCTGCCTATCTTCAGGTAGAGTACTTGCATTGCGCAAGTTTTGTAAAATATCTGCTAATAGAATCAGTAATACGCGAATATCTCCTTTGCTGATAGAGAGAATTGCGCCGCGAATTTCTTCTAATTGTTTTGGCGTCACATCTGGGCTTTGTGACAACAAATATTGCTCATTTAATGAGTATGCATATAAATCTTTCAGGGTATGGACGAATTCCACAACTTCAGAATCGAATGCTTCTAAAACGGCCGTTTCCGTCACATCTGTATGCGGTTCCAGCACATCATGCAACATGCCTGCTGTCACTGTGCTCACGTCCGTTCCCAACTTTACTAAAATGTGAGCCACAGCTAAATTATGTTCAATGTGCAGCAATCCGGTTTCGCATCGATGATCCCCATGTGCCTTTTCGATAAATGTATAAGCATACCTAATGCGTGCCGCCGACTCCCCATTGGCACCGTGGGGCAACAGTTTTAT
>QQUD01000689.1 GCA_008501785.1 Chloroflexota bacterium | reverse complement strand
GGCATCTTGATAAGGGGCGTGTCGTGATTTTCGGTGGTGGCACTGGAAATCCATACTTTCCAACTGATTCTGCTGGGGCGTTACGGGCTATGGAAATTGGGGCCGATGTGATGATAAAAGCAACCAAAGTGGATGCTATTTATGATGATGATCCCGAAAAGAATCCCAATGCGAAACGGTTTGAGAAGATTTCGTATATAGATTTCCTCAATTCTAGGCTGCGCGTGATGGACAGTACGGCCGTTTCTTTATGCATGGATAACGATCTCCCGATAACTGTGTTAAACTTCTGGCAAAAGGACAGCGTAAAGCGGTTCATCCAAGGCGAAACGATTGGAACTATGATTTGTAATTTGTGAGGAAAGATTTACAGTCAATGCTGAACGGAGGAAGGCTAATGATTCGCGAATTGTTGCAAGATGCAAAAAATCGAATGAATGGAGCAATTGCCTCACTTGAAGGCGATTTGGGCGGCTATCGAACAGGAAGAGCGAACCCACAGTTGTTAGATCGCATCATTGTGGAGATGTATGGTGTAGAAATGCCACTTAACCAGATGGCAACGATTGCTGTACCAGAACCACAGCAGTTGGCAATACGGCCGTATGATGCCAACTCAATTTCGGCGATTGAACGCGCTATCATGAAATCTGACTTGGGTATTATGCCCAACAACGATGGCAAAATCATCCGCCTCAACTTGCCGCGCCTTACCGAGGAACGCCGCCGCGATCTCAATAAACTGGTCGGCCGGCGTGTTGAAGAAGGCAAGGTTGCTGTGCGCAATGTGCGCCGTGATGTGCTCAACGATTTGCGTGAATTTAAAAACGAATCGATGATCACAGAAGATGATTTTTTCCGAGGTCAAGACGATTTGCAAGATTTGACAGATAAATTTGTTGAACAAATAGACGAAATTGGCAAGAATAAAGAAGCCGAAATTATGGAAGTGTAGTGAGAACGGATGGGTAGGCGAAACAAACCAATAGATGTAACTTCATATAGAATTCCTGAACATGTTGCCATTATTATGGACGGAAACGGCCGTTGGGCACGAAAGCGTGGGCTGCCTCGACAGGCAGGTCATCGTGCGGGTGCTGAAAATTTGCGTCGTACCGTCAATGCATGTGTCGAGTTCGGGATTAAGGTACTCACCATCTACGCTTTTTCAACTGAAAATTGGGGGCGTCCAGAAAGCGAAATTCGTGGGCTGATGAAAATATTTGCCCGCGTACTTGACCAAGAAATTGATGAACTGCACATACAAGGTGTTTGTTTGCATCATCTGGGAGACCTTTCTCGCATAGCACCCAAATTACAAGAAAAAGTCCATCGGGCAATTGATTTAACAAAAGATAATTCTAAGCTTATTTTGAACGTCGCATTCAATTATGGAGGACGGGCCGAAATTATTCATGCCGTTCAGCAAATGTTGGCTGATGATATTCGACCAGAAGAATTGAATGAGGAGTTGTTTAGTTCTTACTTGTTTACGCGTGGCTTGCCAGACCCAGACCTGGTTATCCGCACCAGCGGCGAATTACGCATTAGCAACTTTTTAATCTGGCAAGCTGCCTATGCCGAGTACTATCCTACACCCGCCTACTGGCCAGACTTTGACCGCGAGGAATTGTATAAAGCAATTGTCGCCTTTAACCAACGTGAACGCCGCTTTGGCCTCGTTCCCGAAGACACTCAATCATAGCAACTATTTATGTTTTTGAAGCGAGCTTTAGTCACTCTCATTTTAGGTCCGCTCGCCCTCGTAGTCATTTATTTTGGCGGACCTGTATACGTCATTCTTATTTCTGGTATTTTACTATTGGCCACAATTGAATATGCAAGAATGATGCAATTGCTGCAGCGTTCGATCTCCCTTTGGGTTTTAATGCCACTTGTGTTGTTGCAATGGATTGTAGGACAATGGGCCTCATTGCAATCAAGCGTTCCCGCATTAGCAGTTGGTATCTTTGTCGCAATGGTGTATGCACTTTGGCTGTACGAACGCAATAAGAGTAATCAAGTAACGGCCGATTGGATGGCAATGATTGGTGGTGTTATGTTAATGGGGTGGTTGGGAGGTCATTTCTTTTTAATTCGTTCCCTTCCCCAAAATGCTTGGCAATGGACGATGTTGGCCATGCTAGGCACCTGGATTGCTGATTCCGGTGCTTATTTGGTTGGGAAATTTTTAGCTGGCAAAATAATACTTGGGCGACATCCACTATCGCCTAGACTTAGCCCCAATAAAACGATTGAAGGTTATCTTGGTGGTGTTTTCTTTGCCGTGATTGTTGTTGGAATTGTTGCATACTATATTGAATTTTCCCTTGTCGCCGCACTCATTTTAGCGATTATAGTTTCAGCAATTAGTCCTTTAGGTGACTTAGCAATTTCACTGCTGAAACGCGAAGCTAACGTGAAAGATTCCGGTACGATGTTGCCGGGGCATGGTGGTGCGCTCGATCGCATCGATTCTCTGATTTGGTCGGTCACGATGGGATACTACCTTGCCCTGTTAATTGGATAATTTTGAACCCACAAATTCCCACTACCTTGCTGAGATTCCTGTTTTGACCTGGAGATATGAGGTCAAATGCTGATCACAGTGAGAAATAGCTCCTACGGAGGCGCAAGTCATGGCTAAAATTGTCACAATTGAAAGGTTTATTTTAGAACAACAACCCGATTATGCTCGTGGAGAATTTACAAATTTACTTTATGATCTTGCACTTGCAGCAAAAGTGATTTCACATAAAACTAATCGGGCGGGTTTGGTCGATATTTTGGGTCGTGCGGGTGCAACAAATATTCAGGGCGAAGACCAACAAAAACTAGATGTATTTGCTCACAACATGATCTATCAAATATGTGATCATGCCGGACGACTTTGTGTGATGGCCTCTGAAGAAGAAGAGGACATTTTGCGGATTCCTGAACAATACAAAAAAGGATCGTATGTCCTGGTTTTTGACCCGCTTGATGGTTCATCAAATATTGACGTTAATGTCAGTATTGGAACCGTTTTTGGTGTTTACCGTTGTATTGATTGGGAATTGCGTGGCCGTGTTGAAGATGTGCTGCAGCCTGGACGCAATTTAGTTGCCGCTGGATACGTTCTGTATGGGTCTAGCACGATGCTCGTTTATTCAACAGGTCAAGGTGTGCATGGATTTACACTTGACCCTGAATTGGGTGAATTTTTATTGTCCCATCAAAATATGCGGATACCCGAACCGCCAGCTTATTACAGCGTTAACTACTCATATTATGATCAATGGTCTTCTGGTGTTAAAGAATATATGAAATGGCTACAGGGGGCGGAAGTAAAGAGAGCATCACCTTTATCCTCCCGTTATATTGGAT
>QQUD01001070.1 GCA_008501785.1 Chloroflexota bacterium | reverse complement strand
GAAATGCTTATCCAATGTCAATAAAGTCGCGCTATGTTCCATTGCTGAGGCTGCAATCCATAGATCATTTGTCGGTATCGGATTCCCAGATGCCCGTAAAAATGCATAAATGACAGCATAACGTTGTGCCGTATCTAAATTGATAGGAATCGCCTTGACCCGAAGTGATTGCATAAATGAATTCAACTCTGTCAGGTTTTTATCCCGCCGTGTTCCCCATTCAAAACCGCCTAACAACTCACCATAAACCGTTGCCGGAATCATGATGGAATGGGCGCGTTGAATTTGAGCAATCGCCTCGCTGTGACCTTTACGAAAAGCAGCATAAGCTGACGTATCCAGCATCATTTTTTTCATGACCACAATGCCTCGTCAATTTTTCGCTGATCTTCTACACCCTTCATAAAAGTTTCAGCATCTTCATCAGTCCATGTACCCGCCAAATGATCTAAATCATGAAAGGTTTCATCGCTGTCTTCTTGCTTCATACTTAAACCCAAAGCTTCTCTTAACAAGGCAAGCACCACACGATTCACGCTCACACCTCGACGATTTGCTTCTAATTTCAAAGCATCATGTAACTTTCTTCCCACCCCACGTACAGTTAATTGTGTCATAAAAACCCCTTTTTGCCTGCGAACCATGCCTGCATGATGTCATTTTAATGCATTCATCCCCAAAAGGTCAATATAAATTGGCAAAAGTTTCATTGTCAGCGATCATTACCTTTAATGAGGAGAAGATTTCCCAATCTCCAATCTCTAATCTCTACCTTCTTGAGGAAATGCATGAGGTCTAAAACAGATGACAATTTGCGCCAGGTTTTGCGGCGCATTGATGGACGTGGGTATAAAGCTTACAAAGATATTCAGGGTGTTTACCAATTCCCGCAGTTCACACTTTTTATTGATTATGTGCAGGGCGATCCGTTTGCATCGCCGAGTCGGCTGCGAGTACGCATACCGCAATCGGTGGCACGCTACCCGGCACATATATTCAACAATCACAGCCGTCGCATTGGGCTGGAGAATTATTTGCTATCGGTGTTTGCACTGGTGGCGCGTGATGTAGCAGGACGCAAAGGCAGCGGCAAAAGCGGCATGATTGCCATCGATGCACCTGGGCAGGAACTGCTGGAACGAACGGCGATGCAGGTCACGGCCGAATTCGTCGAAGCCCAATTCGCAGTTGGTTTGCCAGCACAGGGCCGGCGCGTGTTAGGCCGTGCCGCTGCCGGGATGTTGTGTGATGACTTGCCGCGCATTGTGGAAACGGCGCTGCATCACCAAAACAATCGTGTGGATATGATTGGCCGGTATACGGCCGTTTCCGAAGACGCCGACACCCTACGCAAGCAGTTAGCAGCACGCGGATTGATTGCCTTTATTGCCAATGGCGCTGTGCTGCCGCGCCGGTCTGGGGTGGATGAACGGCCGTTACAAACCAACAGCGTCGTCACCTGGCAATCGCCCCCCGAAATGGAAGTGTCATTTGAACTGCCAAACGCTGGCAAAGTCACCGGCACCGGCATTCCCATTGGCGTGACGCTAATTGTGGGCGGTGGCTTTCATGGCAAATCAACCCTGCTCAATGCATTAGAGCAAGGCATTTACAGCCACAAACCAGATGACGGACGCGAACTGGTGGTAACAGTTCCCGACGCTGTCAAAATTCGGGCTGAAGATGGGCGGCGCGTGACGGGTGTAGACATTTCGCCATTCATCAACAATCTGCCATTCGGACAAGATACCACTGCATTCAGCAGCGACAATGCCTCTGGCTCGACGTCGCAGGCAGCCAACATCATGGAAGCGCTGGAGTTGGGAAGTTCGCTGCTGCTGATTGACGAAGATACGGCAGCGACCAATTTCATGATTCGAGACCGGCGCATGCAAGCGCTGATTGCGAAAGAGAAGGAGCCAATCACGCCATTCATTGATCGCGTCAAACAACTTCATACAGAACATGGCGTTTCTACAATTTTGGTGATTGGTGGCAGCGGCGACTATTTTGACGTGGCAGATCGTGTCATTGGGATGGAGGCGTATCGCGCCAGTGACTTAACCTATGAAGCCAAAGCGATTGCCGAGTCGCTTCGCACCGAGCGGCAAACTGAGGGTGGGGCACAGTTTGGAGTAGTAAACGGCCGTATTCCAAACCCACGCAGCTTGAATCCACGCAAAGGTCGACGCGACGTCAGCATCAAAACGCGCGGCTGGGACACAATTCTATTTGGTGAAGAAACAATTGACCTGAGTGCCCTTTCACAGCTGATGGACAGCAGTCAAACCCGCGCCATTGCTGACGCGATTTTTTATGCACGGATGCAGTACATGGACGGGAAACGGCCGTTACGCAACATCCTCGATTTGGTGATGGCCGATGTGGAGGAGCAGGGGCTGGGGGTGATAAACGGCCGTTCTGGAAACGATTATGCCACCTTCCGCAAATTCGAACTTGGTGCAGCCCTTAACCGGCTGCGTTCATTAAAGATTATTTGACCCAACCACACGTCAAGCTGTCACCAAGCACATCAAGCTGTTGCAGCAGGCGGCGTTAGTCGAGATTGAAAAAAACGGCTAGCTGATACAAGAAACCATCCCTATTCGTAAAAGAATTGATTATTAAAAAGCACGTAATCACTTCCATTGATTACGTGCTTTTGTTATACATCTACTAAATTCCTGACGCGCTATTATGAACTAATAACGGTTAACAGTAATCGCCATACCATCACTGTCACCATCTGGATCAGCATTATCCTCAGGCTTATAAATCAGCACATCATGGAGTACATCTTCAACCGTAAACGTTGTTGACCTGTTCCAAATCCACAATCCCGTTTGTGTAACAGTACAAACACCTTCCCCATTGGTTATGCATGAAGAACTGCTGGCAGAACCAACTGTCCAACCCCCTTCAACCGTTGCATCTACCACCGGTACACCAGTTTCATCAACAACGAGAATGGTTACGTCTGCTTCCCAGGCAAAAAAGTTTATGCTTGTGAATTTCCCATCTAAATCATCGATATGCATGAAACTATCTGGTTGCGGGGTCGGTGTAGGTGTTGGTGTGTTCGTTGGCGTTGGCAGTGGTGTATTGGTTGCTGTCGGCTGTGGCGTGTTCGTTGCGGTCGGTGGGGGCGTGTTCGTTGCAGTCGGCAACGGCGTGTTTGTCGCAGTCGGCATCGGTGTATTGGTTGCAGTTGGCAACGGCGTGCTCGTTGCAGTCGGCAACGGTGTATTGGTTGCAGTCGGCAACGGCGTGTTTGTCGCAGTCGGCATCGGTGTATTGGTTGCAGTTGGCAACGGCGTGCTGGTAGCAGTCGGCAACGGTGTATTGGTTGCAGTTGGCAACGGCGTG
>QQUD01000557.1 GCA_008501785.1 Chloroflexota bacterium | reverse complement strand
CGGCCAGGTCATCTCCATCCAAGTTGTTAATGTCACCGGCAACGCTGCCACCGTCGAAATCCGCCTCCTCGTCCCCTATGATCCCCGTTACGACCCAATGCCACCAACATCCACCTACTCGCTACTTGCCACACGCCACTCATCGCACATCCGTGCTGAAGTTGTGCGCGTCATCGATGGCGACACGGCCGTTTTCCGTATCAACAACACCGAAGAAACCGTCCGCTTCCTGGGCATCGATGCCCCCGAAACCGTCCATCCCGATAAACCGGTTGAATGTTTTGGCCCTGAAGCGAGTGAATTTGTGAAGAGCGTGTTGGAGGAGGAAACGGCCGTTTACCTTGAACTAGATGAAATGACGGGGGAGAGGGACAAATACGGCCGTTTACTGGCCCACATCTGGCTAGAAGACGGCACTTTATTCAATGAACTGCTTTTACAAGAAGGCTATGCCGAGTTTTCTAATTATGGGAATGCGACGGAGAAAGACGGCCGTTACACTCAAGCCCAAAGCCAGGCTCAATCAGGAAAGACTGGCGTGTGGGTACACTGTGTTGAAAATTGAAGTTAAACGGGTATGCACTTGCCAACAAGAACCGTATCATTCTGACTATGAACCACTACAGCACACCCCAGAGGAGGCTGATAAACGGCTGTCCACGGCACACCAGGCGCAACTTGGCGTATCACTGCCATGACCAACCACTGGGGAATCTTACCGCTCACAATCACTCCCTTTTGACGAGGAACAGCAACGAGTGGAAGCTTTTGCGCATCGTCAATATCTAAATATTGTGCGTGGGTTTTCATATGCAGCATGGTGAAAGAATCATAATCTTCTGCGGAGACATCCCAACCTGTTTGAACCTCATTATCTTTTAAATTGCCAACCGACAATTCTGGTGGTTGAACCCACCCAAGACGAACATCAAAAAGCCATACTGGTTCCGGGTAGGCAATCATCGCCAACGCTGCATAAACCCAATTAGCAGAACGGCCGTATACGCCAAGAGGGGTTTTAGTTGGTAAATAATCCCATAAATCAACAAGCTGATTGGGTTGCCAATACCCATCCTCTGTACCCAAAGTCTGTGCCAGTGAAGGTAAATCTAATGTGATTTCAACAGGGGATTGTGCCATATGGTAGGCTAAAATTTCTTCTGAATCATAAGCAAACACATCACTCAATTTCTCAATCACAGCATCAAATACTGGTCCAATCGCAATCTGCCCCCGTTCTAGACCAGCCATCACACCTGTTAGAATGGGGATGGATGAAATCAATTGATTCTCCCCATGCAGCACAGATTTGATCTGGGCAATCACAGCGACACCTTGTTGTGTCATAATGTTTTGCCAATAGGCCATATTCTCGGAATAGGAAACTGGTGCATTTTTGTCTTCCCCAACTAATAAAATGGCATGGGTGGCATGGCGAAATAAGGCCTGTTGCTCATCATTAGGCAACCCACCCACATCCACAATCAGTGGCATATGTCGCTGCTGTAAGAAACGATCAATCTTTTTAGTAAATGCAGGTGTAAATTCCCCTTTGATCCTAAGCGTATTTACAAGTGACTGATCTGCTTCATTCGCCCAATCACCCTCCCCATCTGGACAGGCTCGCAGAACATAATGGGGCACATTGATTGCCCTTAATGCCTTGGTCAAGCTGTAAACAAGCACCGACTTGCCAGAGTGGGGCGGTCCCCCAACAATGACGGCTGGAAAAGCTGGAATCATTTTCTAGTTCCTTCATAATATCTACATGACATTTTTCACTTGAGAAAATATGGTATCAATAGTACCATAACATGGTTCAGTTATCCCCGTGCCGCTTGCGGCCATATCGATAAATAAATGGTTTAACAATCGTGATTCGTAAACAAACGACCCTCATTGCTACACTAGGCGGACAACCACAAGTTGTGACATTTGCCTTGGACGCATTGTTGGCACAACAAATATCTATATCAGAACTGATTGTGCTTCATTTTGCCCCGACCAGCAACCGATTGCATGGATCCCTATCAAAGCTTGCCTCGGAATTTGAAGGGGGGCGATATAAAAAACGGCCATTACACTTCCGTCCTTATCCCATTCAGGCAAATTCGCATCAGCTCGATGATATTCGAGATGAAGTAGATGCCAATGCCACCTGGGAAGCCGTCAACCAACTACTTATCGATCTCAAAAACAACCACCACAATCTACACATCTGCATGAGTGGCGGACGTCGAATTCTAGGATTACTCACGATGTCAGCCGCAATGCTCCATTTTGGACATCAGGATGTGTTGTGGCATATGTACACCCCAGATGAATGGCAGCAAAAAAGCAAAGGCGGCACCTTAATGCATCTGCCGCTAGATACCGGCTTCCAACTCATCCGCGTCCCCATGATGCCTTGGGGCAGCTACTTCCCAGCACTTCGTGCCCTTGCCAGACCCACCATATCTCAAGAAGATGTATTGTCAGTCCCACGTGCAATTCTTGACGAAACAGAACATCGACGCTGTCAATCTGTACTTTCACGTCTCACTGAACGTCAGGAAGATGTACTGCGTACTTTTGCTAAGGGATTAAATCCACAACAAGTCGCAGCCCAACTACACATTTCCATAAAAACAGTCGATTCGCATAAAACAATCATCCTTGCCGAATGTCGCAATGAATGGGATTTGCCAGAAAACGGCCGGTTAGATTATCGGTTTATACCCGAGAAGTTTTCATTTTTACATAATCAAAAAAATCAAGGAAGGCTCAGCCCATGATGCGCAACCTTCCTAACCCCCTGTCTCACCGACACGGATAAAACCATTTTAATGGTGAGACACAAGCTATAAATCAGAAGATGTTCCGATTTTATTCCGAACAAGTTCTGAAGCTTTTACAGAATTAGATATGTACACTGTTCATTGACGTATTGGATTTGACAAAATTAGTTTTGTACCTTGTGAGGGATTTATGATGAAAATTGATTGGAAGCAGCAAACCAGGCTGAGAAACGGCCGTTTGCTGCTTTTTGCATTTTGGGAGCAAAACAATGAGCAATAAACACCTGCTTGAACCAATGAAATTGGAAAGTATCACCGATCATTATTGGAATTTGTCGGGGAAAGAAAAATGGCAATTTTACCTTGAGGAAGTGGACTCAGCATTATTTTCAGCAAATGGTTATTCGCTCCTTGAATTGGAAATGGCATATGCAAGTCAACCAAACAACAAACCTGCTCTGCCAAAACTACAAGAGAATACAACCCTTGTCATCCTGGTTGGAGAAAGCTTGGAGCCGATCTTACAAAGCATATGGGTTCACAACCCGCATCGCCTTGTACCAGTTGTCAATCTCGAATACTCCAGACGGTT
>QQUD01000267.1 GCA_008501785.1 Chloroflexota bacterium | reverse complement strand
TGTGCGGTCACAAATGGGCAGATATGTCGGAAGGCAATTATGGTGTGGCGCTGCTGAATGATTGTAAATATGGCTATGATGCTAAGGAAAATGTGCTGCGGCTTTCGCTGCTGCGTAGTCCAGTGCGGCCTGATGGGGGTAGCGATATTGGACATCATCAGTTTACCTATTCGCTGCTGCCTCATGCTGGCAACTGGCGGCAGGCGCAGGTTGATCGGCATGCTTATGAGCTAAATATTCCTGTGCTGGCGGTTGCACTAAGCCAAGACAATAAAATGGCTCAGGGAACCATGCCTGCCACGCAATCGCTGCTGGACATTGATTCAAACAGTTTGATTGTGGAGGCAGTTAAACAGGCTGAAACGGGTGAGGAGCTGATTTTGCGCACCTTTGATAGTCATGGCAATCATAGCAAAACGCCATTCTCGTTTGGTGTGAATCTTGAGGGGGTAGATGAGACTGATTTAATGGAAGAAAACCCACAGGAAGTGACGTTAACTGATTCTCGCAGCTTTACGGTACAATACACGCCGCTTGAAATTAAGACGCATCGGCTAAAATTCAAAAATTAGCTGATGTGTAGGGGCGGGATGGCGCGGAATGGCCTTAGCGGAAGCATAGCGCCTTATCTCCGCGCCATCTCGCCCTCTCCAGGTCGTGATATGGGGCGAGACGACCGGGAGATAAGATTATATGTTTAAGCAAAGGCTTTTCCCGGTCGTCCCGCCCGTACCGAAATTAATTTGAATGAGGATGGTTTTATGTCGAAATCGCTGCCTGTTGTTTTTCTGGCTTGTAAGGTGTTTGATGGGATTGTGCAGGGGAAGCAGGGTGTTACAAACACCTTTTTGGATTATGGGCTGCACTCGGTGCCGAAGCAGTTGAAGGTGACGGTGCAGGAGCAGGTGGATGCGATTGAGGAGCCGAGTCTGATTGTGCTGGGGTATGGGCTGTGTGGCAATGGTTTGAATGACATTGATGCGGGAATACACACGTTGGTGATTCCGAAGGCAGATGATTGTGTATCGATGTTTATGGGATCGCGGCAGCGGTATTTGAAGGAGTTCCGTGAGAATCCAGGCACGTATTATCTGACCAAAGGGTGGCTGGAGGTGGGATCGGACCCGCTGAGTGAGTATGAGAAGTATGTGGAGAAGTATGGGGAGGATACGGCCGTTTATCTCATGGAAACCCAATACCAGCATTACAAACGCCTCGTTTTTGTAGCTCACAGCCAGGAAGATTTAGAAACCTATCGCCCTCGTGCGCTGGAAGTGGCGGCCTATTGTGAACGGTTTGGCATGGTTTACGAAGAATATTTGGGTAGTGAAGATTTCATTGACCAAATTAGTGATGCGGTAAATACACAAAATGATGTGTCATCGGAGTTTATTGTTGTGCAACCGGGTGGTACGCTGAAACAGGCGATGTTTTTGGCAGAGGATTGATTCGTCCATGTCGAGAAAGAGATGTCATTGCTTGCTTTTACATTTACTCAAGGATATACAATGAGTTTGTCGGAAACCCAAAAGCATCATTTAACCCTTCTGAAAGACATCCATGCTGTTTCAAGTTTGTGTTCTACAAAAACGTATATTTGGGCAGGTCTGGTACGAGATATAATAACTGGCGCGTTTCTCCGTGAGCATAGCGATGTGGATGGATTCACTTTGAATCTATGGGGTTTGAGAGAGAAAATGGCTGCTTTGTACAAGCAGAGAGGCTATACAATATCATTCGTTAAAGATGTAGGTTTTCTCAGGATAGAGCGAAATGGTGTCCATGCGGTTTTCAACCAACTTGAACTTGATGGAGAAACTGCTTTGTGGCGGCACGCAGGAAATGAAGGAACGGTCTATTTCCCCAAGCAATGGCTATCAGATGTACCCTTTAGCTTTTACGATATGAAAATTCTTGTCTCTGGAATTGAATTTGAGTACGCAATTAAGATGTTTCCACAATTGCTTAATCCAGAATGGAAAAGTCGTGAAAAAGATTTTGATACAATAACATGGCTGAATAAAAATTTAGACGAAAGAAATATAAACCCTATAAAAATCTTAAAACGGATATGGAGTTACAATCCATACTGGGCAAAGAGAGGGTTTAAAGAATACACAATGCCATGTGTTGCATGGAGGTTAGACCCCATTGGTTTTGTCGAAACAGGTTAAGCAAGCTATTATGAGGTCATATTGAGGGGATGACTCGTTTTCGGGGCAAGGTCTGACCTATAATTGCAGCATGTCAACAAAACAGCTTTATCTCATCAATAGTTCTGCGCCGACGCGTATTTGTGACAATGGGGGCTGGACCGACACCTGGTTTGCCGAGTATGGCGCGGTATTTAACATTGCCATCGAGCCACGCGCAAATGTGCAAATTGCCGTCTACCCGCGAGATGCCCACGATGCACAAATCACAATGCATGCTGCTAATTTTAACGACACCTATAGCCGTGATTTGGGGGCACCCTGGCAAAAACATCCTTTATTGGAAGCTGCAATTGAACAGATAGGTGTGCCGGATGATGTAAGCATCGCCGTTCATCTGCATTCGGATGCGCCGCCGGGAGCGTCGCTGGGAACCAGTGCGGCGGTGGTGGTCGCGCTGGTTGGTGCGCTTGATTGTCTAACACCGGGGCACTTGTCAGCGCATGAGGTTGCTGATCAGGCGCATCAAGTTGAAACGGTGCAGCTGGGCAGGCAGTGTGGCATTCAGGACCAGCTGGCGGCGGCTTTTGGGGGCATCAATTTTATTGAAATGTTTCAATATCCTCAGGCTCGCGTTTCGTCGATTCAGCCAGATGAAAAGATTTTGTGGGAGTTGCAGGATCGGCTGTTGGTGGTGTATCTGGGGAGGCCACATGATTCGTCGCAGGTGCATGAGCAGGTGATTGCGGCGCTGGAGGATGCAGGTGCGGATGAGCCGAGGTTGGAGGGGTTGAGAGAAACGGCCGTTTCCGCCCAAACCGCCCTGCTTGCTGGAGATTTTACCGCACTAGGCCAATCATTTATTAAAAATACCGAAGCTCAACGCGCCTTGCACCCGGCATTAATCAATCCCGTGGCGCAACAAATCATTGATTTGGCAAACAGCCATCATGCGGCAGGTTGGAAGGTGAATGGCGCGGGTGGGCGGGGCGGCTCTGTGGCCTTGTTGATGGATGGGGCTGCACAAAACCAACGGCGCTTGATGGATGCGCTGGTGGGTCTGGATGATTGTCAACTTATCAAACCACGACTGGCGCGGGAAGGATTGCGCCGATATGTGGTGGGTTAGGGATAGACTAATTGTATTTGTCTATTCTGCTGCGGGCTGATGGAAGTTAAATAAATAATCAGGTAATAGAAAACTACAAAATGTGGC